>JAEXEM010000029.1 GCA_023401045.1 Actinomycetes bacterium | reverse complement strand
CCGTGAGGGCTGCGAGCGCGAGCGCCGCGGTCCGCGGCGCCCGGCCGACGGCGAGCATGGCCCCGGCGGTCACCATGGCCGCGCCGTGCGCCTGGACGAGGAGCGAGAGCTGCTTGTCGCCGACGTCGCCGTCGAGCGCCCTGCCCACGCCGCCGGGCAAGGACGTGCGCGCCGACGCGGGCACGCGGGAGCGCAGCGTCGCGAGGCCGTCGCGCACGACGCCCGCGTGCGCGGACGGGTGCCGGAGGGCGTCGAGGCCCTCGCTGACGAACCACGTGGCGAACAGGGGGCGGGCGATGCGGCGCAGCAGCACTGGTCCTCCTGGGGGTCGACCGCCGGCGGCGGTGCTCCCACGCTAGCGCCGCAGGTCGGACCTGGCGCGCGTACCCGCCGGGAATGCCCGGGCGCCCGCGCGGTGTTGCGTCGGTCATGAGCTGTGCCGTCGCCACCCCCGTGCGTCCGGAGGCCGCCGCCCTGCCGGGGCGCGCCGTCCGCGGCACGTCGCCCCTCCTCGCGTCCGCCGCGGTGCTCCGTCCCGCCGTCGCCGCCGACCCGTCCTCAGGTGGTCCTCAGGTCCGGGCACTAGGCTCGACCCCGATGAGCGAGCACCCCGAGGACGTCGACGGCACGAGCACGTCGCGTGCGCCGTCGGGCGAGGACGACGCGACCCGCAGCGACCGGTTCGAGGCCGAGGCGCTGGTCCACCTGGACCAGCTCTACGGCGCGGCCCTGCGCATGACGCGCAACCCCGCCGACGCCGAGGACCTGGTCCAGGAGACCTTCACGAAGGCGTTCGCCGCCTTCCACCAGTACCGGCCGGGGACGAACCTCAAGGCCTGGCTCTACCGGATCCTCACGAACACGTACATCAACTCCTACCGCAAGAAGCAGCGCGAGCCGCAGCAGTCGCGGTCGGAGGAGATCGAGGACTGGCAGCTGGCACGTGCCGAGTCGCACACCTCCCGCGGGCTGCGCTCGGCGGAGGCCGAGGCGCTCGACCACCTGCCGGACTCCGACGTCAAGGACGCCCTCGCACAGATCCCCGAGGACTTCCGCATCGCGGTCTACCTCGCGGACGTCGAGGGCTTCGCGTACAAGGAGATCGCCGAGATCATGGGCACGCCGATCGGCACCGTGATGTCACGCCTGCACCGCGGCCGCTCCCAGCTGCGCGAGCTGCTCTCGGACTACGCGCGGGGCCGCGGTCTCGCCGGTGCCGCCCCGGTCAAGGACGGTGCGCGATGAGCGACGAGCGGACCGACGACGTCGAGGCCGCGCGGCGGCCCGCGGACGGCACGCCCTGCGGGTGCGACGAGGCCGTCCAGCGCCTGTGGGAGTACGTCGACTCCGAGCTCGGTGAGCTCGACCACGACCGCGTCGAGGCGCACCTGCACGAGTGCGCGAGCTGCCTCGAGGAGGAGCAGCTCGAGCTCGTCATCAAGCAGGTCGTGCGGCGCGGCTGCCGCGAGCAGGCGCCCGAGGCGCTGCGGGTGCGGATCCACGAGCAGCTGACCGTGCTGCGGCTGCGGTCGCCGGGTGCCTCCTGACGCAGGTCGCACGGACGACGACGGCCCCGGAGCGAACCGCTCCGGGGCCGTTGACGTCACGGCGTCGAACGCTCAGGCGTTGGGACGCTTGCCGTGGTTCGCGGCGCTGCCCTTGCGGGTGCGACGCTTGCGGCCACGCTTGCTCATCGCTGCTTCTCCTCGGGTCGCGGCGCGCGCGCACAGCGCACGCGTCGGGGATGTCGCTCCATGTTCCCACACCGACGTGGCGCGGTGTGCACCGGCTCAAGTGGGGCCCGGGGTGCACCGATAACCCTCGGGTGAACCCGCAGCCGCAGTCCGTCGTCCCGTTCCTGCACGCCCTCGCCGGGACCGGCGGGTCCGACCTGCACTGCAAGGTGGGCTCAGCGCCCCGGATCCGCGTCGACGGCCGGCTGCGCAAGCTCCAGGCGCCCGAGCTGCGCCCGGTCGACACCGAGAAGATGCTCGAGGAGGTCCTGCCCGACGACCTCGTCGAGACGTTCCGGGAGACGAAGGAGGCGGACTTCGCCTACTCGCTGTCCGGCGTCGGGCGGTTCCGTGTCAACGCGTACCAGGCGCGCGGCACCTTCGGCCTCGTCTTCCGTCGCGTCGCGGTCGGTGCGCGTGCGCTGCCCGACCTCGGGGTGCCCGAGGTCGTCGGCGAGCTCGCGCTCGAGCCGCGGGGCCTCGTCCTCATCACCGGTCCGACGGGCTCGGGCAAGTCGACGACGCTGGCCTCGATGGTCGACCTCATCAACTCGTACCGCGAGGTCAACATCATCACGATCGAGGACCCCATCGAGATCCTCCACTCCGACAAGAAGGCCATCGTGTCGCAGCGCGAGGTGCGCCAGGACACGAGCGGCTTCG
This sequence comes from Actinomycetes bacterium, assembly GCA_023401045.1. Classification (GTDB taxonomy): domain Bacteria; phylum Actinomycetota; class Actinomycetes; order Actinomycetales; family Cellulomonadaceae; genus Cellulomonas. Next base: position 6,030 of record JAEXEM010000029.1, on the reverse strand, counting down.
CGGTGGCGCTGCGGGCGGCGATGCGCCAGGACCCCGACGTCATCCTCGTCGGCGAGATGCGGGACATCGAGACCGTCCGCGCCGCGCTGTCCGCGGCGGAGACCGGGCACCTCGTCCTCTCGACCCTGCACACCATCGACGCCGCCGAGACGATCAACCGCATCGTCGACTTCTTCCCGCCGCACGAGCAGAAGCAGGTGCGGATCGCGCTGTCGCAGGTGCTGCGCGGCATCGTCTCGCAGCGTCTCGTGCGCAAGGCGGACGGCAGCGGCCGGCGGGCCGTCGTCGAGGTCATGGTCAACACCGGCCGCACGGCCGAGGCGATCGTCGAGCCGATGGAGAACCCGCCGCTGCGTGACCTCATCAAGGAGGGCGACTTCTACAAGATGCAGACGTTCGACCAGCACCTGCTCACGCTCGTCCGCGACCAGGTCGTCACGTACGAGGAGGCCCTCTCGGTCGCGTCGAACCCGCACGACCTCACGGTCGAGCTGCGGGCCGAGGGCGTCATCGCCTGACCCGCGCGACCACCGCCGGCCGGGCGACCGGTCGGCGGACCGTCCTCAGTCGTCCTGCGGCAGGCCCAACCAGGTGTGCCAGCCGGTGTGCAGGACGAGCCACGCCATGAGGCCGTACCCGGCCTGCCCGGGCAGGTGGTGCGGGGAGACGGCCATGTCCGCGAGCCACTGGTCGTGCGCCGCGAGCGGCGAGTACATGTCGACGTAGGGCACGCGGCGGCGGGACGCGACGTCGCCGAGCGCGACGGACAGCTCCGCGAGCTTGTCGCCGTCGGCGGCGTCCCCGGGTGGCGGACCGACGACGAAGGCGGGGATGCGGCGCTGCTCGGCGACGTCGAGGACGTTGGCGAGGTTGAGCCGGCTGCGCGCGAGCGAGAGCCCTGCGGCGACGTCGGCGCGGCCGATCGCGATGACGAGGCGGTTGTCGGCCTCGGGGGACAGGCGCCGGGAGACCTCCGCGTCCCACCGCGAGCCGAGGGCGGTGCTCGTCTCGCCGGGCACGGCGAGCGTCAGCACGGTGAGCGCGTCGGGTGCGGGGGTGCGCGCAGCGACGCGACCCACCCAGCCGAGCCCCTTGGGGTCGCCCGCGCCGGCCACCAGCTCGTCGCCGACGACTGCGAGCCGCAGCTCACCCACGCCCATCACTCCTGCCCGTGCCCGTCACCGGACGGTCCGGTGCAGGCGACAGTCTCGCAGGCGCGAGGGCCGGTCGCGTGGCGCGCGCGCGACGTGTCGGTCTCAGCGCACGAACGTGCGCAGCTCGGGTGCCTCGGTCCAGTCCGGGTGGGACCGCGGGGCGGGCCGGTCCCCGAGCCCGTCGCGCCGGAGCAGGTGGGCGAGCCAGCCGAGCCAGGCGGAGAGGGCGAGGAGCGTGACGACGAACCAGAAGATGTCCATGGCAGAAATCCTGTGCCCACGTAGATGCTGCCACGAGTGGCAGAACTGTCGACGATGATTGATATCCCGCCAGGTGCGTGCGAGCCTGGGCACGTGCTCCGCTCCGTCGCCGTCCTCGCCCTGCCGAACGCCGCACCCTTCGAGCTCGGGACCGCGTGCGAGGTCTTCGGCATCGACCGCTCCGACACCGGCGGCCCGTCGTTCGACTTCCGCGTCTGCGGGCCCGTCGCCGGTGTGCCGATGGCGACGAAGGCCGGGTTCTCCATGGTCGTCGAGCACGGGCTCGAGGCGACCCGCGACGTCGACCTCGTCGTCGTGCCGGCCTACGGGGTGTCGCCCGCGCCCGTCCCTCCCGAGGTGCTCTCCGCGCTGCGCGACGCCCACGCGCGCGGTGCCTGGCTGCTGAGCATCTGCAGCGGCGCGTTCGCGCTGGGGGAGGCCGGCCTGCTCGACGGGCGACGCTGCACGACGCACTGGATGCACGCCGCCGAGCTGGCCCGTCGGTTCCCCCGGGCCGAGGTCGACCCCGACGTCCTCTTCGTCGAGGACGACCGCGTCATCACCGGTGCCGGCACGGCGGCCGGGATCGACGCCTGCCTCCACCTCGTCCGCCGTGAGCTGGGGGCCGCGGCGGCGACGGCGGTCGCCCGGCGCATGGTCGTCCCGCCGCAGCGCGACGGCGGGCAGGCGCAGTACGTCGTCACGCCGCTGCCGCCGCAGGCCGACACCCTGGCCCCGCTGCTCGACTGGATGCTCGAGCACCTCGACGACGAGCTGACCGTCCCGGTGCTCGCGGCCCGCGCGCTCATGTCCGAGCGCACGTTCGCGCGTCGGTTCCGCGCCGAGACCGGGGCGACGCCGGCCGCGTGGGTCGCGCGACAGCGGGTCGCCCGGGCGCAGGAGCTGCTCGAGCGCACCGACGCCGCCGTCGACGAGATCGCGCGTCGCTGCGGGTTCGGCACGGCGGCGCTGCTGCGCCACCACTTCGCACGCACGCTCGGCACCACCCCGCTGGCGTACCGCCGGCGCTTCACCTGCGCGGAGGACGAGCAGGCGTCCTGAGCGCGCCGGCGCCCTGCGCAGGCGTCCCGAGACGGCAGGAGGCGGGCCGGTCCACCGGACCGACCCGCCTCCCGTCCGCGCGTCAGCGGTGGAACGCCTCCTCGACGAGCGTGCGCTGCTCGACCGCGTGCTTCTTCGCCGAGCCGGCCGCCGGCGACGCCGACTCCGGGCGGGAGACGACACGCAGCGGCCGCTCGACGACCTGCGGCAGGTGCATCGACATGAACGTCCACGGGCCCTGGTTCTGCGGCTCGTCCTGCACCCAGACGAGCTCGGCGCCGTCGAACGGTGCGAGCGCCTCGCGGATCGCGTCGGGCTCGAGCGGGTAGAGCTGCTCGAAGCGCACGATCGCCGTCTGCTGGTCGCCCGAGGACACCCGCTGCGCGAGCAGGTCCCAGTAGACCTTGCCGGAGCAGAGGAGCACGCGCGTCACCTGGTCGGCCTTCGCCGCCGCCAGCTCGTCGCCGATGACCGTGCGGAACGTGCCGGACGTGAAGTCCGTGACGTCCGACGTCGCCGACTTCAGACGCAGCATCGACTTCGGCGTGAAGACGACGAGCGGCCGGCGCGGGCGCTGGTACGCCTGGCGGCGCAGCAGGTGGAAGTGCGACGCGGGCGTCGACGGCTGCGCGATCGTCATGTTGTCCTCGGCGGAGAGCTGGAGGAACCGCTCGATGCGCGCCGACGAGTGGTCCGGCCCCTGGCCCTCGTACCCGTGCGGCAGGAGGAGGACGACCGACGAGCGCTGGCCCCACTTCTGCTCCGCGGACGAGACGAACTCGTCGATGACGGTCTGCGCGCCGTTGACGAAGTCGCCGAACTGCGCCTCCCACAGGACGAGCGCGTCGGGCCGCTCGACCGAGTAGCCGTACTCGAAGCCGAGCGCGGCGTACTCCGACAGCGAGGAGTCGTACACCCAGAACTTCGCCTGGTCGCGGGAGAGGTAGAGCAGCGGCGTCCACTCGGCGCCGGTCTCCCGGTCGTGCAGGACGGCGTGCCGCTGGACGAACGTGCCGCGGCGCGAGTCCTGGCCGGCGAGGCGCACCGGGGTGCCCTCGACGAGCAGGGAGCCGAACGCGAGGATCTCGCCGTAGCCCCAGTCGATGCCGCCCTCGCGGCTCATCTGGTCGCGCTTGGCGAGCAGCTGGGCGAGCTTCGGGTGGACCGTGAAGCCCTCCGGCGGGCTGACGTGCGCCTGGCCGATCCGGTGGAGGATCGACTCCGGCACGGCCGTCTGCCAGCCGACCATGACGCCGGCGTCCTCGAGCTGGGACTCCGGACGCTCGAGGCCCGCGACGGTCTCGACGTCCGCCGGGGGCGGGGTCCAGCCGTCCTCGCGGGTCTCGGTGAAGACCCGCTCGAGCTGCGACTGGTAGTCGCGCAGCGCCTGCTCGGCCTCGTCGATCGTGATGTCGCCACGGGCGACGAGCGTCTCGGTGTAGATCTTGCGCACCGAGCGCTTCGCCTCGATGAGGTTGTACATGAGCGGCTGCGTCATCGAGGGGTCGTCGCCCTCGTTGTGGCCGCGGCGGCGGTAGCAGACCATGTCGATGATGACGTCACGGTCGAACTGCTCGCGGTACTCGAACGCGAGCTCCGCGACGCGCACCACGGCCTCCGGGTCGTCCCCGTTGACGTGGAAGATCGGCACCTGCAGACCCTTGGCGACGTCGGTCGCGTACTGCGAGGAGCGCGACGACGACGGACCCGTGGTGAACCCGACCTGGTTGTTGACGATGACGTGGATCGTGCCGCCCGTGCGGTACCCGCGCAGCTGCGCGAGGTTGAGCGTCTCGAACACGACGCCCTGCCCGGCGAAGGCCGCGTCGCCGTGGATGAGGATCGGCAGCACCGAGAACCCGTCGCCGCCGAGGTCGATGCGGTCCTGCTTGGCGCGCACGATGCCCTCGAGCACCGGGTCGACCGCCTCGAGGTGCGACGGGTTCGCCGCGAGGTACACCGCGGTCGTCGCGCCGGACTCGGCCGTGAAGACGCCCTCGGTGCCGAGGTGGTACTTGACGTCGCCGGAGCCCTGGACCGACTTCGGGTCCTGGTTGCCCTCGAACTCGCTGAAGATCTGGCCGTACGACTTGCCGGCGATGTTCGCGAGCACGTTGAGCCGGCCACGGTGCGCCATGCCGATGCCGACCTCGTCGAGGCCGCCGTTGGCCGCCTTCGAGAGGATCGCGTCGAGCAGCGGGATGAGCGACTCGCCGCCCTCGAGGGAGAACCGCTTCTGCCCGACGTACTTCGTCTGCAGGAAGGTCTCGAACGCCTCGGCGGCGTTGAGGCGGCGCAGGATGCGCAGCTGGTCCTCGCGCGGTGTGCGGGCGTAGCCGGACTCCAGGCGCTCCTGCAGCCAGCGGCGCTGGCGCGGGTCCTGCAGGTGCATGTACTCGACGCCGACGGTGCGGCAGTACGAGTCGCGCAGCAGGCCGAGCACGTCGCGCAGCGTCGCCCTCGTGTGGCCGGTGAACCCGCCGGTGGGGAACGTGCGGTCGAGGTCCCACAGCGTGAGGCCGTGGTTCTGGACGTCGAGGTCGGGGTGCTTGCGCTGGCGGTAGGCGAGCGGGTCGGTGTCCGCCATGAGGTGGCCGCGCGAGCGGTAGGCGTGGATGAGCTCGGCGACGCGCGCCGGCTTGATCGCCTCGACGTCCGGGTCGTGGCCCGCGTCGCGCACCCAGCGCACCGGCTCGTACGGCACGCGCAGCGCCGCGAACACGCGGTCGTAGAAGCCGTCCTCACCGAGGAGCTTGCGCGAGAGGATCCGCAGGAAGTCGCCGGACTGCGCGCCCTGGATGATCCGGTGGTCGTAGGTCGACGTGATCGTCAGGACCTTCGAGACGCCCATGCGGTTGAGCTGCTCGTCGGACGTGCCCGCGAACTCCGCCGGGTAGTCCATCGCGCCGACGCCGATGATCGCGCCCTGGCCCTGCATGAGGCGCGGCACCGAGTGCACGGTGCCGATCGTGCCGGGGTTCGTCAGGGAGATCGTCGTGCCCTGGAAGTCCTCGACCGTGAGCTTGCTGCCCCGCGCGCGCCGCACGACGTCCTCGTACGCCGTCCAGAACTGCGCGAAGTCGAGCGTCTCGGCCTTCTTGATCGAGGGCACGAGGAGCTGGCGGGTGCCGTCCGGCTTCGCCAGGTCGATCGCCAGGCCGAGGTTGACGTGGCCGGGCTGCATGACACCGGGCTTGCCGTCGACGAGCGTGTACGACGCGTTCATCGCCGGCATCTCGCCGACCGCCTCGACGAGCGCGAATCCGATGAGGTGGGTGAAGGAGACCTTGCCGCCGCGGCCGCGCGCGAGGTGGTTGTTGATGACGATGCGGTTGTCGACCATGAGCTTGGCCGGCACCGCGCGCACCGACGTGGCGGTGGGGACCTCGAGGGAGGCCTCCATGTTCGTCACGACGCGGGCGGCCGGCCCGCGCAGCTTCTGGACGTCGTCCTGCGCCGGGGCCTCGCCGTTCGACGCGCGGCGCGCGGCGACCTCGGCGTACGGGGCGGTCGCCGGCTGCGCGGTCGCGACGGGCGACGGGCCGGTCGGCAC
>JAEXEM010000012.1 GCA_023401045.1 Actinomycetes bacterium | reverse complement strand
GCCTCGCGCTCCCCGGGCGTCGTCCGTCCCCGGCCCCCGACGTCCGAGCGGGCCGGCGACGTCACCCCTCGGACACCCAGCAGCGCCCGGCGTGACCGGGCGCCGGCGGCAAAGGAGCACAGGCGATGACGCTCGTGGCAGGTGTGGACTCGTCCACGCAGTCGTGCAAGGTGGTCGTGCGCGACGCGCAGACCGGTGAGCTGGTGCGGCAGGGCCGCGCCCGGCACCCCGAGGGCACCGAGGTCCACCCGGACCACTGGTGGACCGCGCTGCAGGAGGCGATCGCGGACGCGGGCGGCCTCGACGACGTCGAGGCGATCAGCGTCGGCGGCCAGCAGCACGGCATGGTCGTCCTCGACGCCGACGGCGAGGTGGTCCGCGAGGCGCTGCTGTGGAACGACACCCGCTCCGCGCAGGCCGCCCGCGACCTCATCTCCGAGCTCGGCGGCGGCGACGAGGTCGCCGGTGCGCAGGCCTGGGCGGACGCGATCGGCTCGGTGCCCGTTGCCTCGCTCACCGTCACCAAGCTGCGCTGGCTGCGGGACAACGAGCCGGAGAACGCCGCACGCGTCGCCGCCGTGGCGCTCCCCCACGACTGGCTGACGTGGAAGCTCGCCGGCGGCATGGCCGAGGTCGGGTTCGACGGGCTCGTCACGGACCGTTCCGACGCGTCCGGCACCGGCTACTGGTCGCCGTTCACCGAGGACTACCGCACCGACCTGCTCGAGATGGCGCTCGGCAGCACGCCGCGCCTGCCGCGCGTGCTCGCCGCGAACGAGGCCGGCCCGGTCGCACCCGGCTTCGCGACGAAGCCGGTGCTCGGCCCGGGCGCCGGCGACAACGCCGCCGCCGCGCTCGCGCTCGGCCTGCTGCCCGGTGACGTCGCGGTGTCGCTGGGCACGTCCGGCGTCGTCTCGGCGATCTCCTCGGCCCCCATCGCCGACGGCACGGGCCTCGTCACCGGCTTCGCCGACGCGACGGGCTCCTACCTGCCGCTCGCCGTGACGCTCAACGCCTCGCGCGTGCTCGACGCGGCCTGCCGGATGCTCGGCGTCGACCACCCGGGGCTGTCGCAGCTCGCGCTGTCCGCCCCCGCGGGTGCCGACGGCCTCGTCCACATCCCCTACCTCGAGGGGGAGCGCACCCCGAACAAGCCGCACTCGACGGGCGCCCTGCACGGCATGCGCCTGGCGAACACGACGCCCGCGCACGTCGCGCGCGCCGCGGTCGAGGGCATGCTCTGCTCGCTCGCCGACGGCATCGACGCGATGCGCGCGGTGGGCGTGCCGGTCGAGCGCGTGTTCCTCATCGGCGGTGGCGCGCAGTCCGAGGCCGTGCGCCGCATCATCCCGACGGTCATGGGTGTCGACGTCCGCGTCCCGACGCCCGGCGAGTACGTCGCCGACGGCGCCGCACGCCAGGCGGCGTGGGTGCTCTCCGGCGAGGACGCCCCGCCGGCCTGGTCGGCGGCCTCGGACGCCGAGGTGATGACGGGTGCGCCGGAGCCGGTCGTCCGCGAGCAGTACGCGGCCGCGCGCGAGCTGACGGTCGACCGCGCCGCCTGACGTGCGCCCCTGGACGGGCCGTCCCCGCAGCGCGCGGGAACGGCCCGTCCGTGCGTGAGGTCACATTCCCTCCGGCACACCCCGAGGGTCGAATCGATTCGTACCGCGGCTCGGACGCCTGTCCGGTTTCCCGTCGGCCACGGAATACCGGCCGGGGCCGCAATGGGACGGCGATTTCCCGGCGGCCACCGCCGTACCCCGTCGCATTCCCCGACGACACGAAGGGCCGGCCCACCGGGCGGGCCCTTCGTGTCGTGCACGAGAACGGTCAGTGCACGTCCTCGTAGGCCTTCTTCACCTCGGCGGGGATGCGCCCGCGCTCGGAGACCTCGTACCCGTTCGCCTTGGCCCACTCCCGGATCTCCTGGGCCTGGCCCGACCGGGCGGCGCGCGACGTCGTCGAGGACGACGAGCGGGCGGCGGAACGGCCCGCTGCGCGGCCCGTCACCTTGCGCCCGTTCGCGACCCACGGCGCGAGCGCGTCGCGCAGCTTCGTCGCGTTCTCGGTCGTGAGGTCGATCTCGTACGTCACACCGTCGAGACCGAACGTGACGGTCTCGTCCGCCGTCCCGCCGTCGATGTCGTCGACGAGCAGGACCTGCACCTTCTGTGCCATGGAATGCTCCCGGACAATGGGGAATCGTGCTGACGGCACACTGTCTCACCGACAATTGTGCCCGTCAAATGCACGGCGCATTCTCAGTCGGCCGTGCGCTCCGCCTCCGCGTTCTCCGCGTCGAGCCGGGCGACGGCGCGCCGCTCGGCACGGTCCGCATTGACGATCGCGCGCATGACGAACCAGAAGATGACGCCGACGCCGACAGACGGCAGCACCGCCGCGAGAACTGCATCCCAACCGTTCACGTGTCCTCCGAAGGTGCGCGTCAGGCGTGCGGCTTGACGAGCGGGAAGGGAATGGTGTCGCGGATCCCGCGACCGGTCATCGCGATGAGCAGGCGGTCGATGCCCATCCCCATGCCGCCCGACGGCGGCATGGCGTGCTCCATCGCGGTGAGGAAGTCCTCGTCGATGCGCATCGCCTCGTCGTCACCGCGGGCCGCCAGCAGCGCCTGCGCCTCGAACCGCTCGCGCTGGACCACCGGGTCGACGAGCTCGGAGTAGGCCGTCGCGAGCTCCATCCCGCGCACGTAGAGGTCCCACTTCTCGACGAGCCCGCGCTCGGTGCGGTGGTCGCGCGTGAGGGGCGAGGTCTCCACCGGGAAGTCCCGCACGAAGGTCGGTGCCCACAGCGTCGAGCCGACGTGGTGCTCCCACAGCTCCTCGACCATCTTGCCGTGGTTGCGCTGCGCGGGGGCGAGCTCGATCTCGGCCTTGTCGAGCAGCGCGAGCAGGTCCGCGTCGGAGGTGTCGTGCGTGATCTCCTCGCCGAGCGCCTCCGACAGCGAGCCGTACATCGTCAGCGCGGCCCACTGCCCGCCGAGGTCGTACTCCGAACCGTCCGCGAGCGTGACGACCGTCGTCCCGAGGGCGTCCATGGCGGCGGTCTGCACGAGGTCCTGCGTGAGAGCGGCCATCGTGTCGTAGTCGCCGTAGGCCTCGTACGCCTCGAGCATGGCGAACTCCGGGGAGTGCGTGGAGTCGACGCCCTCGTTGCGGAAGTTCCGGTTGATCTCGAAGACCTTCTCGACGCCGCCGACCGCGGCGCGCTTGAGGAAGAGCTCCGGCGCGATGCGCAGGTAGAGGTCGATGTCGAACGCGTTCATGTGCGTCTCGAACTGCCGCGCGGCCGCACCCTCGGGCCGCACCTGGAGCATCGGCGTCTCGAGCTCGAGGTAGCCGCGGCGGTAGAAGTTCTCGCGCAGCGACCGCACGACACCGGCGCGCAGCCGGACCATCTCGCGGGCACCGGGCCGCACGATGAGGTCGACGTAGCGCTGCCGGACGCGGGCCTCCTCGGACATCTCCGTGCCCTCGTAGAGGTTGGGCAGCGGGCGGATCGCCTTGGCGGCCATCCGCCACTCGTCCGCCATGACGCTCAGCTCACCGCGGCGCGAGGAGATGACCCGGCCGTGGACGAAGACGTGGTCGCCGAGGTCGACGTCGGCCTTGAAGGCGGCGAGCGCCTCGGCGCCGACCTCCTTCTCGCTGAGCATCGCCTGCAGACGCGTGCCGGCACCGTCCTGCAGGGTCGCGAACGCGAGCTTGCCGGTGTTGCGCAGGAAGACGACGCGGCCGGCGACGCCGACGACGTCGTCGGTCTCGGTGCCGGGCTCGAGGTCGGGGTACGCGGCGCGGACGTCCGCGATCTCGTGCGTGCGCGGCACGGACACCGGGTAGGGCGCCATGCCCTCGCTCAGCAGGCGCTCCCGCTTCTCCTTGCGCACACGGATCTGCTCGGGGACGTCGTCGACGGCGGGCTCGGCAGGTGCGGCGGCGGGATCGCGGGGCGTGGTCACCGCAGGATTCTACGGTCGCCGGGGGTCGACCCCGGGGTCGGCGGCCACCGAGCGGGGATCGAGGTCGAGCGCGACGTCGAGGATCGGCGAGGAGTGCGTGAGCGCCCCGACCGAGAGCAGGTCGACCCCGGTGAGCGCGACCTCGCGGGCACGCGCGAGCGTGAGGTTGCCGGTCGCCTCGAGCTCGACGTGGCCGGTCACGGCCTCGCGGGCGCGCACCCGTGCCACGGCCTCCGCGAGCGTCGCGGTGGGCATGTTGTCGAGCAGGAGGAAGTCGGCGCCGGCGTCGAGCGCCTCGTCGGCCTGCTCGGGGGTGTCGACCTCCACCTGCACCGCGACGTCGGGGAACGCGTTGCGCACGGCGCGCACCGCAGCCGCGACCGAGCCAGCGGCGACGACGTGGTTGTCCTTGACCATCGCGACGTCGTACAAGCCCATGCGCTTGTTCGTCCCGCCGCCGCAGCGCACCGCGTACTTCTCCAGCGCCCGCAGCCCAGGTGTCGTCTTGCGGGTGTCGAGCACGCGGGCGCCCGTGCCCGCGAGCTCCTGCGTCCACCGGTACGTGTGGGTGGCGACGCCGCTCGCGCGCGAGACGAGGTTGAGCATCGTGCGCTCGGCGACGAGGAGGACGTGCGTCGGCCCCTCGACGGTCGCGAGCACGGTGCCCGCCTCGACGGCGGCGCCGTCCCCGACCTGCCAGCGCACCGACGCGCCCGGCAGCCCGAGCCGCGCGGCGACCTCGTCGAGGACGACCGGGACGACGACGAGCCCGGCGACGACGCCGGCCTCGCGCGCGACGAGGTCGGCAC
>JAEXEM010000474.1 GCA_023401045.1 Actinomycetes bacterium | reverse complement strand
TCGCCGGGCCGGCGGCACCCGCCGAGGTCGCACGCGTCGTGCGCGTGCCGTGGGTGCGCAACGAGCGCTCGCCGCTCGCGGGGCTCAAGACGACCTCCTACGGCGAGAACGTCGTCGCGCTGGCGCGTGCGCACGCGGCCGGCGCCGACGAGGCGCTGCTCGCCGACACCCGCGGCCGGCTGTGCGAGGGCACGGGCTCGAACGTCCTCGTCGAGCGGGACGGCGAGCTGCTCACACCGTCCCTGGCGACCGGCGCGCTGGCCGGCATCACGCGCGGGCTGCTCCTCGAGTGGGGCCCGCAGGCGGGGCTGCCCGTCCGGGAGGCCGCACCCGACGAGCTCCCGTGGGAGGTGCTCGACGAGGTCGGCGCCGGGCGCGCGGGGCTCGCGCTCACCGGATCGGTGCGCCACGTCACCCCGGTCGTCACGCTCGACGGCGCGGAGGTGGCCGTGGGGCCGCTGTCCGCCGAGGCTCGGCGCGTGTTCCTCGCGCGCATGGCCGACGACATCGACCCCTGAGCAGGTGAGCGCGTGCGGACAGCACGAGGCCGGTCCTGCGGGGCAGGACCGGCCCAGGTGGCCGCAGCGACCCTCAGGCGGTGAGGAGCGCGGCGATGAGTGCCGTGATCTCGCCCTCCATGCGGTCCGACTCGGCCCCGACCGGCACGAGGGACTCGGTCGCGGCGAGGAACCGCAGCAACGGCTCCGTGGGCGCCGCCAGCAGCGCGCTGCCCTCGACGCCCGAGAGCGACACGAGGGTGTAGTCCGGGTCGTCGTCCCGCCACACCTGCACGTCCCCGGTCCCCGCAGGGGCGTCGGCGACGGCGTGCACGCCCTGGACGAGCAGCTCGCGGCCGAGCAACCAGGTCGACATCGTGTGGGCACCGGTGAACACCGCGCGCACGGTGTACGGGTCGGTGGTCCGGAAGGCGAGCTCCGCGGACACCGGGATGACGGTCGCGTCGGACCCGATGAGCTGCATGGCGACGACCTCGACGACGTCGTACGACGAATCCGTCATCGGGTCCTCCTGTCATGTGGCGCGGCCCACACCGGGCCTGGATTCACATCATGACAGGACGGATGTCCCATTGGACCGGTCCGCCCCCACAGTTCACCCGCCCGGACCCTTTCAGACCGCGGGGAAGCCCTTGCCGTCGCCCACGCGTGGATTCCCCGCGACGCGCGTGCCCGGCCGCGGAGATCCCCGTGGCCCGGCCCCGGCGGGGGGACTGCGGTGACGGCCGGCCGGGCGCTCGCGGCGTCCGGGTTCGGAGATCGGGCCGCCGTCCGCTAGCATCGACTCCCGTCGCCCACGGGTGCCGCGCGTCGTCGCGGGACAGGTGGACGTCAGCGGGCGATTGGCTCAGTGGTAGAGCGCCTCGTTCACACCGAGGAGGTCACTGGTTCGAACCCAGTATCGCCCACCGCACGACGAACGCCCCGGCCGCGACGGCCGGGGCGTTCGTCGTCCGGAGCGCCGCCCGGGTCGGTCCGTCGGCCTGCTCGGCCGTCGGGTCGGTCAGCCGACGGTGGCGAGCGCGTGACGGGCCGCGTGGTCGATGACGTCGGCCACGACGTCCGGCCGCGTGAGGTACGTCGCGTGGCTCCCGGAGACCTCCGTGACCTCGGCCCCGATCCGCGCCGCCATGTGCCGGAGCATGGCGAGGTCGAAGGCGCGGTCCTCGGTCGCGATGACCGCCCAGCTCGGCCGCGTGCGCCACGCCGCGTGCGCGACCGGCACGGCGAACGCCGACATCGCGATCGGCACCTGCGAGTCGCGCAGGAACGCCGCGTCGGCGGGGTCGGCGTCGGCGGCGAACCCGGCGGCGAACCCGTCGTGGTCGAGGAACCCGAAGCCGTCGTCCCCGGTGCGGATGACGAACTCGGGCGTCGGCGCGAACCCCTCGTACTGCTGCGACGTGGTCTCGCCCGCGTCGGGGGACAGCGCCGAGACGTACACGAGGCCGACGACCGACGGGTGCACCCCGGCCTCGGTGATGACCGTCCCGCCCCACGAGTGCCCGACGAGCAGCGTCGGGCCGGTGCGGGAGTCGAGCACGCGCCGGGTCGCGGCGACGTCGTCCGCGAGCGAGGTGAGCGGGTTCTGCACGACCGTCACGCGGTAGCCGCGCGCCGTCAGCCGGTCGTGCACGCCGCGCCAGCCCGAGCCGTCGGCGAACGCGCCGTGGACGAGCACGACGTCGCGCACCCGACGGTCGTCGTCACGGTCGCCCGTGCCCGGGGGCTCGTCGGAGGTCTGCTGGTCCGTCGTCATGGTGGCCGTCCCTTCGTCGAGGTGCCTGGCACTCGAACGTACGCAGGACGGATCTGGACGGCTTGCGTCACATGACGCACATCGGGGCGCACCGGGCCATAATCGGCCATGCCGACGGACCCGCTCCTCGGACGGGAGGACGAGCTCGCGCTGCTCGCGGGGCTCGTCGCAGACGTGCAGCGCCGCGGCTCCGCGCTCGTCCTGCGCGGCGAGCCCGACGTCGGCAAGTCCGCCCTGCTCGGCGCCGCCAGAGCCGTCGCCGCCGGCCGCCTCGACGTCCTCGAGGTGACCGGGGTGGAGTCCGAGGCCCACGTGCCGTACTCCGGCCTGCACCGGCTGCTGGCCCCGCTCCTGCCGGGCGCCCGCACCCTGCCCCCGCGCCAGCGCGACGCCCTGCTGTCGGCGTTCGGGCTCGCGCAGCCCGCCGCAGAGCCCTACCTCGTCGGCTACGCGGCGCTCGAGCTCGTCACCGAGCACGCCGCCCGGACCCCCGTCCTCCTGCTCGCCGACGACGTCCAGTGGCTCGACCCGACGAGCGCGTCGGCGCTCGCGTTCCTCGCCCGGCGCGTCGCCCACGAACCGGTCGTCGTCCTCCTCGCCGCCCGTGAGGGCAGCGGGTCGCCGCTGCTCGACGGCAGCCTGCCCGAGCGCGTCGTCACCGCTCTCGACCCGCCGGCGGCGGCCCTCCTGCTCGACCGCCACGCCGGGGCCCTGCCCCCGAGCGCCCGGCGGCAGGTCCTCGAGCAGGCGGCAGGCAACCCGCTCGCGCTCGTCGAGCTCGCCGCCGCATGGACCCCGGCGGACGACGGCGCGATCGTCCCCGGGGTCCTGACGGCCCGCCTCGAGCGGACGTTCGCACGGCGGCTGACCGCGCTCCCGCACGACGTCGTGCTCGCGGCGCTCGTCGTGGCTGCCGCCGACACCGAGGACGTCGGCGAGGTGGTCCGTGCCACCGCCGAGCTCACCGGTCCCGCGCACGCGGAGGACCTGCTCGTCGCAGCGGCCGACGCGGGCCTCCTCGTCCTCGACGCCGACCGCGTGCGTTTCCGGCACCCGCTGCTGCGCGCGGCCTGCTACCACCGGGCAGCGCCGTCGGCGCGCCGGGCGGCGCACGCCGCGCTCGCGGCCACGCTCGGTCACGCCCCGGAGCGGCGCACGTGGCACCGC
>JAEXEM010000473.1 GCA_023401045.1 Actinomycetes bacterium | reverse complement strand
GTTGGCGACCCCGAAGGCGACCGCCGCGACGACCGCGAGGACGAGCGGCAGCGGCCCGTGCCCCGAGGCGCCCCGCACCTCCGGGCCGCTCGCGAGCACCGTGCCGAGCACCGCGACGGCGAGCGCGGCCCCGACGACGAGGCCCACCCGCTCCCCCGCGAGGACGCCGGCCCCCACGGGCACGACGACCGACAGCGCGGTCACCGGCGCGACGACCCCCATCGTGCCGCGCGCCAGCGCCGCGAAGAGCGACGCCACCGCCACGGCGGTCGCGACACCCGCGACGAGGCCCCACGAGCGGGCGTTGACGTCCCCGAGGTCGACCGCCCCGCCGACCACCTGCGGCACGAGCGCCACCGTGGTGACGACCTGCGACCCGAGGAGGACGACGAGCAGGGCGGTGCGGCGTGACAGCACGCCACCGAGGAAGTCGGAGACGCCCAGCAGGGCGCTGGCGACGACGGCCAACCAGATCATGCGGTCCTTCCGGTGGAGGTGAGGTCGTGGACGAGCTCGTCCACGGTGAGGGGCGAGGTGCCCCAGCCGAGCGCGTCGGCGAGCCGCAGCAGCTGCGGCGGCTCGACGCGCGCGGTCTCGAGGGCGGCGGCCGCACGGAACGTCTCGCGCGGGGTGCCGTCGGCCTGCACCTGCCCCTGCGCCATGACGACGACGCGCTCGAACGTCTCCGCGCAGAAGTCCATGTCGTGCGTGACGGCGACGACGGTGCGGCCCTGCGCGGCGAGCTCCTCGACGATGCGCGCGACCGTGCGCACGCCGCGCTCGTCCTGACCGGTCGTCGGCTCGTCGAGGACGACGACGGGCGTGCGCATGGCGAGCACCGACGCGAGGGCGACGAGCTTCCGCTCGGACAGCGACAGCGTGTACGGGTGGTGGTCGGCCCGGTGCGCGAGGCCGACCTGCTCGAGCGCCTCGGCGACGGCGGCCTCCGCGTCGTCGCCGGTGAGCCCGAGGTTGCGCGGCCCGAAGGCGACGTCCGCCCCCACCGTGCGGGCGAAGAGCTGCTCGTCGGGGTTCTGGAAGACGTACCCGACGTCCCGCGAGAGGGTCGCGATGTCGAGGCCCTCGGTGCTCCGTCCACCGACGCGGACGGTGCCGCGCGTGGGCCGGAAGATGCCGTTGAGGTGGCGCACGAGCGTCGTCTTGCCGGCACCGTTGCGCCCGACGACGGCCAGTCGCTGCCCCGCGGGGACGTGGAGGTCGACGCCGCGCACCGCCTCGACGCCCGACGGGTAGGTGTGGTGGACGCCCTCGAACGAGACGTCCGTCGGTCGGGTCGTCATGCCTGGCTCCTCGTGCCGAAGGTCTCGACGGCGTCGTCGAACGACACCGGCAGCGGGCCCGCGAGCGCGACCCCGGCCTGCGTCGCGGCCCGCGCCGCCTGCGTGAACCGCGTGGTGCCGACGCCCCACTCGTGCAGGCGCTCGTCGGCGAGCACCTCACGGGGGCCGCCCGCGAGCGCGACCCGGCCCTCGTGGAGGACGACGACGTGGTCGGCGTGGTCCCGCAGCTGCTCGAGCTTGTGCTCGAGCAGCAGCACCGTCGTGCCGGCGGCCGAGAGCCGCGCGACGACGTCGAACACCAGGCGGGTGCCGCCCGGGTCGAGCTGCGACGTCGGCTCGTCCATGACGAGCACCTGGGGTCGCATGACGAGCATCGACGCGATGGCGACGAGCTGCATCTGCCCGCCGGACAGCGCGTACGGCGACCGGTCGAGGAAGGCCTCGAGGCCGAGCAGCTCGGCGACGGCGCCGATGCGCTCGACCATCTCCTCGCGCGGGACGCCGAGGTTCTCCAGCCCGAACGCGATCTCCTCACGCACGGTGTACCGGGCGCCGGAGATCTGGTTGAAGGGGTTCTGGGTGACGAGGCCGACGTGCTCGACGGCCTCGGCCAGCGTCGTCCCGGGCACGTCGATGCCCGCGACGCGCACCGTGCCGGCGAGCTCACCGCCCTCGGCGTGCGGGACGAACCCGGACACCACCTTGGCGAGCGTGGACTTGCCGGCGCCGGACGCCCCGACGACGCCGCACAGCGTGCCGGCGGGCACGTGCAGGTCGAGGTCGCGCAGCACCGGGGCGGCGGCGTCGGGGTAGGCGTAGGTCACGCCCGTGAGGTCGATCATCGCTGCCCTCCGAGGAACGAGTAGGCGACCGCCGCGACGGCCGCCGCGGCCAGCACCCACCGGGCGACGCGCTGCGCGGTGGAGTCCGGCACGGTGGTGAGGGCGGTCCGCGCCCGGGTGGCCCCGAACGCGCGGGCCTCCATGGCGGTCGACCGCTCCTCGACGTCGGTGAACAGGCCGAGGACGAGCGGGGTGACGAGCGGCAGGAGCACCCGCACCCGCCGCAGCAGGCCGCCGTCGGTGCGCATGCCGCGTGCCCGCTGGGCGAGCAGGATCGCCTCCGCACGGTCCCGGAACGCGGGCACGACCTGGAGCGTCGAGCTGATGACGTAGCTGATCTTCGGCGGCATGCCGTGCTGCGTGAGGGCCGCCATGAGCGCCCCGGGGTGCGTCGTGAGCAGCAGCAGGAGGAACGCCGAGACGAGCAGGACGATCCGCAGCGCGATGCCGAGCGCGAACATCAGCCCCTCGACGGTCACCCGTGCCGGGCCGAGCTCGGCGAGCACGGTGCGCCCCTCGGGGAAGAAGAGCCCCTGGACGACGACGAGCGCGAGGAGCAGCGGCGCGAGGAGCTTGAGGCCGGCCGACGCCAGCCGCCCGCCGCAGCGGGCGGCCAGCGCCGCCGGGACGACGAGCGTCACGAGGAGCACGCCGGGGAGCCACCACGTCGACGTCATCGCGAACGCGACGACGACGAGCACGAGCACCGCGACGAGCTTGGTCACCGGGTTGAGCCGGTGGACCCGTGACGCGCCGTCCACGTAGAACGTCGTGGCCATCCTCAGGCTCGCGTGCCGGAGGTGTCGTCGGACGTGGTCGTGGCGGCCGGCGCCTTGCCGAAGACCCGGTGCGCCCGGACGAACGGGAACCGCTGGCGGAACCGTGACGGCATCGCCCCGAGGATGAGCATGACGACGGTGAACGTCACGGCCTTGTCGACCGGGTCGGACAGCAGGCCCTGCATCGTCGTCGACGCGAGCAGCGAGTTGCCCATGGCACGGAAGGCACCGACGATCGCACCGGTCCCGGCCGCGGTGGTGCCGCCGAACACGAAGGCGGCGATCGGCGCGGAGACGAGCGCCGCGACGACACCGGTGAGCAGGCCCGCGATCGGCACGAGCACGAACTTGCGGAACACGCCGGTGCGGGCCGCGTACCCGGCGAGGACGCCGATGACGACGGAGGTCACCGCGAACGGCAGCGCGACCGGGCTGATCGTCATGCCCCAGATGACGTTCGTCAGCGCTCCGGTGGCAGCACCGGCGGCCGGGCCGGCGAGCACCGCGACGAGGATCGTGCCGATCGAGTCGAGGTAGAGCGGCAGGCCGAGCGCGCTCGTCAGCTGCCCGATGACGATGTTGACCGCGATGGCCACGGGGACCATGGCGATCGTCGTCGTCGGCAGGCGGTGCATCGTCCCGACGACGATGAGCGCCGCACCGACGAGGTAGCCGACGATCGCGACGAACGACGACTGCCCCAACCCGTCGGCGATGTCGGTCGGCTGGAAGAGGATGAGGTACAGGTACGTCGCGGCGATGACGACCGCGCCCAGCGCGATGAGGACGAGGTTGCGCGTGCTGCGCTCGGGGGACTTCGTGGAACCGGTCATGACTACCTCCTTGTGGTCAGACGGCCGGTACGGCCCGGCACCGTCGGGGGCGGCGGTGCCGTCGGTGGTGCGTGCGTGCGGTGGTGCGTGCGTGCGGTGGTGCGTGCTCAGCCCGCCACGTCGCGGGCCAGCCTCCCGACGCGCTCGACGAGGTCGTCGAAGAACGCGGCGGGGTCGGTGCGGACGACGACGGCCGCGTTCGGCTCGCGTCCCCACATGCCGCGCCAGTCGGCGACGGTCTGCCCGCGGGTGAGGGTCCCGGCGAGCTCGACGTCGACGGTCGCGTGCCGCACCTCGGCGATCTCGGGGTGCAGCGCCACGGCGGCGGCGAACGGGTCGTGCATGTGCGCGAGGAAGCCCTGGTCCTGCGCACGGTGGAACTCCATGTAGAACCGCACCGCGTCCGACAGGTGCCGGACGACGGGGTTCGACGCCTGCGAGCGGGTGCCCGGGGCGTCGTCCGGCGAGATGACCTCGACGGGCTCCGAGCCGGCGGCGGCGGCGATGCGGGCGACGTGCTCGGGGTACATCTCGATCGTCTCGGTGACGTCGAGCGCGCACACCAGGGGGCGACGCTCGGCGGGCAGCCCGGAGAACGCGTCGAAGACGATCTTCGCGGCGTCGGGGTCGACGGCGATGTTCCACTCCGTCGTCGGCGTCGTGTTGCCCTGGTGCTGGAACGCCCCGCCCATGACGACGAGACGGCGCAGCAGCCGGGGCAGCTCGGGGTCGCGGCGCACCGCGAGGGCGAGGTTCGTCAGCGGGCCGGTGACGAGGCCGACGACCTCGCCGGGGTGGGCCCGCGCGACGTCGCTCCACACGTCGGTCGCGTGCCGGGACGACACCGTGCGCGACGGCTCGGGCAGGTGCGCCCAGCCGATGCCCTGGTCGCCGTGGGTCTCCTCGGTCGTCATGAGCGGCGCGAGGACGGGGACCTCGGAGCCGAGGGCGACCTCGATCTCGGGGGCGCCGCACAGCTCGAGCCACGCGAGGTTGTTCGTCGCGACCTGCCGCGCGGGCACGTTGCCGGCGGTGCACGTGATGGCGAGGATCTCCGCCTCGCGGCTCGCGAGCAGGTAGAGCAGGGCGAGGGAGTCGTCGATGCCGGTGTCGACGTCGAGCACGAGCTTCGTCATGGGGACCTTCCGGGGGACGGGGCAGGGCCCGCGGGCAGCGGGCACGGGAGCACGGGCAGGCAGGGGTGGTGCGGCGGCGGGTGCGTCGGCCGGGGCGGACGCACGGCCCATCAGGGTCGGGGGCCGTCCGGGGGGCAGCCGCAGGACGCACGCCGGGTGAGCGACAGCTCGACGACGTGCCGTGCAGGGGTCCGGTCGGCTCGGGTGGCCGCCTCGACGGCGCGGGTCGCGACCTCGTCGAGGGGCTGGGTGACGACCGTGAGCGAGGGGACGGTGTGCTCGGCGGTGCGGGTGCCGTCGAACGCGACGACTGCGACGTCCTCCGGCACCCGCAGACCGCGCTCGTACGCCGCGCGCAGGAGTCCGGCGGCCTGCTCGTCGCTCGCCGTGAAGACCGCGTCCGGCACACCCTCCGCGAACAGGGTGTGGCCCGCCTCGCGGCCGCCGGCCAGCGTGAACGGCGCCTCGACGGCGGGGCCCGGCTCGAGACCGGCCGCCGCGAGCGCGTCGCACC
>JAEXEM010000450.1 GCA_023401045.1 Actinomycetes bacterium | reverse complement strand
ACCCGGAGCAGCCGCCGGCGCAGCCCGCACCGTGACCGGGCGACGCCCCGCGACGCACCACTGACCGAGGCCGGGTCGGCGCCGCCGACCCGGCCTGCGTCGTCCCGGGGGTCGAGCGCCGTCGGTGCCCCCGTCCGACCTGGGACCTTGATGAGTGAGTGCTCACTCATTACGCTCGGTCGTCGTGACGACCACCACCGCCCGCACCGGGCGCGCGGCCCCCCTGCCGCCCGAGGAGCGCCGACGGGCCATCCTGCGTGCCGTCGCCCCTGTCGTCCTCGAGCGCGGGCTCGACGTGACGACCCGCCAGCTCGCCGAGGCGGCGGGGGTCGCCGAGGGCACGCTCTTCCGCGTCTTCGCCGACAAGGAGTCGCTCGTCCGGGAGGCCGCGTGCGAGGCCGCCGACCCGGCGCACGCCGCGGCGGACCTCGCCGGCATCGACCTCGGGCTCCCGCTGGAGCAGCGGCTCGTCGCCGTGGTCGAGGTCATGAGCGCCCGGATCACCGGCGCCCGGGTGTGGATGACGCTCGTGCACCGCACCGCCGGCAGCGCCGCGTCCGACGGTGCGAGGTGCGCCGGCGCCGCCCGCCACGAGGCCGGGCTGCGCGCCGTCCACACGGCGATGGCCCGGATCCTCGAGCCCGACGCCCACCGGCTGCGGTGCAGCCCGGCCCAGGCCGTCCAGGTGCTCGACGCGCTCGTCCTCGGCTCGCTCGTCGCGTCCGGCCGCGTCGTCCCGCTCGACGGCGATATCACCGAGCGTCCGCTCGACGCGCGTGGCATGGTCGGTCTGCTGCTCGACGGCCTGCTCGCCCCGGCCGCGGGCACCCTCCCCACCGCCTCGCACCCCGACACGACCGAAGGGCGCTGACCCATGCTCGTGCGACTTCTCCGGGAGCACCTGCGCCCGTACCAGAGCGCTGTCACGGCGGTGCTCGTCCTGCAGATCGTGCAGGTGGTCGCGACCCTCATGCTGCCCAGCCTCAACGCCGACATCATCGACGACGGCGTCGCCCGCGGTGACACCGCGACCATCTGGCGCCTCGGCGGGGTCATGCTCGCCGTCAGCCTCGTCCAGGTCGTCGCGTCGGTCGGCGCGGTGCGGTTCGGCGCCCGCGCCGCCATGGGCTTCGGCCGGGACGTGCGGGCGAGGTTGTTCGCGCAGGTGCAGTCCTTCTCGCAGCAGGAGATGGGCCGCTACGGCGCCCCGACGCTCATCACCCGCACGACGAACGACGTGCAGCAGGTGCAGATGCTCGTCTTCATGTCGTTCGTCTTCCTCGTCATGGCGCCGCTCATGCTCGTCGGCGGTGTCGTCATGTCGCTGCGCGAGGACGTCGGGCTCTCGGGTCTGCTGCTCGTCGTCGTCCCGGTGCTCGTCGTCGTCATCGGGCTCATCGTCACGCGCATGGTCCCGTGGTTCCGCCGCATGCAGCAGCGCATCGACGCGATCAACCGGGTCATGCGCGAACAGCTCGCCGGCGTCCGGGTCATCCGCGCGTTCGTGCGGGAGCGCCGCGAGGAGGAGCGCTTCGAGGTCGCCAACCGGCGGCTGTTCGACGCGTCGCTGCGCACCGGCCTGCTCATGGCCCTGCTGTTCCCGGTCGTCATGCTCGTCATGAACGTCTCGAGCGTGTCGGTCGTGTGGTTCGGCGCCCGCCGGGTCGACGCGGGGGAGATGCAGATCGGGTCCCTCATCGCGTTCCTCAGCTACATCATGTTCGTCCTCATGGCCGTGATGATGAGCTCGATGATGGTCGTCATGGTGCCGCGCGCCATGGTCTCGGCCGACCGCATCGCCGAGGTCGTCGACACCTCGACGACCGTCGTCCCGCCGACGGACCCGACGCCGTTCCCGACCGGCCCCGGGGCGCGGCCCGGGCTGCTGGAGCTGCGCGACGTCGAGTTCCGCTACCCGGGTGCCGAGCACGCCGTCCTCGACGGGGTGTCGTTCGTCGCCGAGCCCGGCCGCACGACCGCCGTCATCGGGGCCACCGGCTCGGGCAAGACGACGCTGCTCAACCTCGTGCCGCGGCTCTTCGACGTCACGGGCGGGCAGGTGCTCGTCGACGGCGTCGACGTGCGCGACGCCGACCCGGTCGCGCTCGGCGAGCGCATCGGGCTCGTGCCGCAGCGGCCGTACCTGTTCTCCGGCACGATCCGGTCGAACCTCGAGTTCGGGCGCCCCGGGGCAACCGACGAGGAGCTGTGGCACGCGCTCACCGTCGCGCAGGCCGCGGACTTCGTCGCGGAGCTCGCCGAAGGGCTCGACGCGCCGGTGGCGCAGGGTGGCACGAACTTCTCCGGCGGCCAGCGTCAGCGCCTCGCCATCGCACGGGCCCTCGTGCGACGCCCGCAGGTCTACCTCTTCGACGACTCGTTCTCCGCGCTCGACTACGCGACCGACGCGGCGCTGCGTGCCGCGCTCGCACCGGAGACCCGGGACGCGACCGTGCTCGTCGTCGCGCAGCGCGTCGCGACCATCCGGGACGCCGACCGCATCCTCGTCCTCGAGGCCGGGCGCGTCGTCGGTGACGGCACCCACGAGGAGCTCCTCGAGTCCAACCCGACGTACCAGGAGATCGTCTACTCCCAGCTGAGCGCGCAGGAGGCGGCATGAGCACGACGCAGACGCAGCGCCCGGCCGGCCCGCCCCCGGGGCGGGGTCCGCACGGCGGGCCGATGATGGGCGTACCGGTGCAGCGCTCGATGGACTTCCGCGGCTCGTTGCGGCGCCTGCTCACCGTGCTGCGTCCCGAGCGGCTCGCCCTCACCGTCGTGCTGCTCCTCGGTGCGCTCTCGGTCGCGGCGGCCGTGGCCGGACCCAAGCTGCTCGGCAGCGCGACCGACGTCCTCTTCGACGGCGTCGTCGCACGGATGCTCGAGCAGGTGGTGCCGCCGGGCGCCACCCAGGAGCAGGCCGTCGAGGCGCTGCGCGCGGCGGGCCAGGGCACGATCGCCGACATGGTCGCCGGGATGGACGGCCTCGTCGTCGGCAGCGGCGTCGACTTCGCGCGCCTCGGCACGATCCTGCTCGGGGTGCTCGCCGTCTACGTCGCGGCGTTCCTCTTCGCGTGGGTGCAGGGCCGGCTCACCGCGAAGGTCGTGCAGCGCACCGTGCTGCGGATGCGGACCGAGGTCGAGCACAAGCTCGGCCGGCTGCCGTTGTCGTACTTCGACCGCCACGCCCGCGGCGAGCTGCTCTCCCGGGTGACGAACGACATCGACAACGTCGGGCAGACGATGCAGCAGACCGTCTCCCAGCTCGTCACCGCGATCCTCACCGTCATCGGCGTGCTCGCCATGATGTTCTGGATCTCGCCGCTGCTCGCGGTCGTCGCGCTCGTCACCGTGCCGCTGTCGGTCGTCGTCGCCGCGGCGATCGCCAAGCGCTCGCAACCGCAGTTCGTCGAGCAGTGGGCGTGGACCGGCAAGCTCAACGCCCACATCGAGGAGATGTTCACCGGGCACGCCCTCGTCACCGTCTTCGGCCGGCAGCAGGAGGCCGCCGAGGTGTTCGCCGAGCGCAACGAGAAGCTCTTCGAGTCGAGCTTCAAGGCGCAGTTCATCTCCGGGATCATCCAGCCCGCGCTGGGGTTCATCTCGAACCTCAACTACGTCATCGTCGCCGTCGTCGGTGGACTGCGGGTCGCCTCGGGCACGCTGTCGCTCGGTGACGTCCAGGCGTTCATCCAGTACAGCCGGCAGTTCACGCAGCCGATCACGCAGATCGCGTCGATGGCCAACCTCCTGCAGTCCGGCGTCGCCTCGGCCGAGCGGGTCTTCGAGCTGCTCGACGCCGACGAGCAGACGCCGGACCCGCAGCCGGCCGCCGTCCTGCCCCGCCCGGTGCGTGGCCGGGTCGCGTTCGAGGACGTCTCGTTCCGCTACGAGCCGGACGTGCCGCTCATCGAGGACCTCTCGGTCGTCGCCGAGCCGGGCCAGACCGTCGCCATCGTCGGGCCCACGGGCGCCGGCAAGACGACGCTCGTCAACCTCGTCATGCGGTTCTACGAGGTCGACTCCGGCCGGATCACGCTCGACGGCGTCGACACCCGCGAGCTCACCCGCGACGAGCTGCGCTCGCAGATGGGCATGGTGCTGCAGGACACCTGGCTGTTCGAGGGGACGATCGCGGAGAACATCGCCTACGGCGTCGACGACGCGACGCACGAGCAGGTCGTCGAGGCCGCGACGGCGACGTACGTCGACCGCTTCGTGCGCAACCTGCCCGACGGCTACGACACGGTCATCGACGACGAGGGCGGATCGGTGTCGGCGGGGGAGAAGCAGCTCCTCACGATCGCTCGCGCGTTCCTCGCCGACCCGGCGATCCTCATCCTCGACGAGGCGACGTCGTCGGTCGACACCCGTACCGAGGTGCTCGTCCAGCACGCGATGAACGCGCTGCGTGCCGGGCGGACGTCCTTCGTCATCGCGCACCGGCTCTCGACCATCCGTGACGCCGACGTCATCCTCGTCATGGAGCACGGCTCCATCGTCGAGAAGGGCACGCACGAGGAGCTGCTCGCGGCAGGCGGTGCGTACGCCCGTCTCTACGAGAGCCAGTTCGCCGCCGCCGTGGCGCCCGTCGACTAGGCCCTCGGCCCCGAAGGTCCCACACCGGCCCTCGGCCCGGCACGTACCGTCGAACGGGACGACATCCGGACGACCCCGAGGGCCGAACCATCAGCTCCGCCACCGCCTCTGCGCCCCCGCACTCGCCGGCCGGACGGGGCCGGGGGAGCAGGTTCCCGCGCGTCGAGCGGCTGCGGCGGCCGAGCCGGTCGACCGTCGGCATCGTCGCAGGGCCCCTGCTCGCGGTCGCCGTCGCCTGGTTCGTGCCGGACATGCCGGCGCAGGTCGCGGGTGTCCCCGCGTACGCCGGTGCGGTGACCGCGGCGACGCTCGTCCTCATGGGCGTGTGGTGGATGACCGAGGCGCTGCCGCTCGCGGTCACCGCGCTGCTCCCGCTCGTCGTGCTGCCGGTGGCCGGTGTCGCGCCGGTGCAGGACGTCGCCGCGCCGTACGCGAACAAGGTGATCTTCCTGTTCCTCGGCGGGTTCGTGCTCGCCGTCGCGCTGCAGCGCTGGGACGTCCACCTGCGGATCGCGCTCGGGGTCGTGCGGCTCGTCGGCACCGCCCCGCGCCGTCTCGTCCTCGGGATGATGGTGGCGACGGCCCTCGTAAGCATGTGGGTGTCGAACACCGCGACGGCCGTCATGATGCTGCCGATCGGCGTGTCCGTCCTCGCGCTGCTCGGCCGCGAGCGCGGCGGCGTCGACGCCCGGCTGTCCGCGGCGCTCATGCTCGGCATCGCGTACGCCGCGACCATCGGCTCGTTCGGCACGATCATCGCGAGCCCGCCGAACGCGCTGCTCGTCGGCTACCTGTCCGAGACGTACGGCATCGAGATCGGGTTCGGCCAGTGGATGGCCGTCGGGCTGCCGCTGTCGGTCGTCTTCCTCCTGCTCGCATGGTTCCTGCTCACGCGCGTCGTCTTCCGCATCGACCCGGCGCCGCTGTGCGAGGACGACTCGGTCGTCCGGGCCGAGCTCGACCGGCTCGGTCCCATGGGTCGCCCGCAGCGGCGGGTCGTCGCCGTGTTCGTGCTCGCGGCGACGTCGTGGATCGGCCTGCCGCTCGTGTGGCCGGGCACGCCGGTGACGGACGAGGTCGTCGCCGTCGTCGTCGCGATCCTCCTGTTCCTGCTGCCCTGCGGGGACGACTGCGGCGGCCGGCTGCTCGACTGGTCCGACACCCGTGAGCTGCCGTGGGGGATCCTCCTGCTGTTCGGCGGCGGGCTGGCGCTCGCCTCGCAGATCACCGGGTCGGGTCTCGCGGAGTGGATCGGGGAGCGGGCGCGCGGCCTCGACGGGCTCCCGACCGTCCTCGTCGTGGCCGCCGTGTGCGTCCTCACCGTCGCGATGACCGAGTTCATGTCGAACACCGCGACCGCGGCGACGCTCGTGCCGATCATGAGCACCGTCGGCGTCGCCCTCGGGTTCGGGCCGCTGCTGCTCGCCGTCCCGGTCGCGCTCGCCGCCGGGTGCACGTTCATGATGCCTGCGGCGACGCCGCCCAACGCCATCGCGTACTCCTCGGGCTACGTCCGCGTGCCGGACATGCTGCGTGCCGGTGCCCCGTTGAGCGCCTCGGCGGTCCTGCTCGTCACCGTCACCGTGACGACGCTCGGGGTGTGGGTGCTCGGCATTTCGGGCACGGGGTGAGACCCTGGGCGCCGACGTCTCCCGCACCCGCACCGGCACCGACGCCGCCGTGCACCGCGCGGGCCCACCACCGCACGACCGTCGCCCCCCGAGGAGCCGCATGACCGCCCAGCCGTCCACGTCCGCCACCGTCGCGAGCGACGCCGTCACCGACGCCGGGGTCGCGCACCGCACGCGCAGCCGCACCGTGCAGGTCGTCGACCCGACGGGTGCACCGCTCGCGGGCGTCCCGGTGACGGTCGAGCAGGCGCGGCACGAGATCGCCTTCGGCTGCATCGGCTTCGACGAGACGGAGCGTGCGTGGCGTCGGCTCACCGGGGCGACGCCCGCCGCGGGCGAGGACGAGCTGCTCGACCGGCTCGACGAGCTGTGGTTCGACCTGTTCGACACCGCGACGCTGCCGTTCTACTGGGGCACGTTCGAGCCACGGCAGGGCACGCTGCGCACCGCGGCGCTGCGCGAGGCCGCCGAGCACTACGTGTCGCGCGGCGCGCGGGTCAAGGGGCACCCGCTCGTCTGGCACACCGTCGCGCCACGCTGGCTCGAGGCCTACCCCGACGAGGAGGTGCTGCGGCTGCTGCGCGAGCGGGTGCGCCGTGACGCAGGGGAGTTCGCGGGTCTCGTCGACACGTGGGACGCCATCAACGAGGTCGTCATCATGCCCGTCTTCACCAAGGACACCAACGCCGTGACGCGGGTGGCCAAGGGCGTCGGGCGCGTCGGCATGGTCCGCCTCGCGTTCGAGGAGGCGCGTGCCGCGAACCCGGCCGCGACGCTCCTGCTCAACGACTTCGACATGTCGGCCGACTACGAGCGTCTCGTCGAGGACGTCCTCGAGGCGGGGATCCGCATCGACGCGCTCGGCCTGCAGAGCCACATGCACCAGGGTGCGTGGGGCCAGGACAAGACGCTCGACGTGCTCGAGCGGTTCGGCCGCTTCGGCCTGCCGCTGCACTTCACCGAGACGACCCTGCTGTCCGGCGAGCTCATGCCCAAGCACCTCGACGACCTCAACGACCACCAGGTCGAGCACTGGCCGAGCACGCCGGACGGCCTCGACCGGCAGGCCGAGGAGATCGTCGCCCACTACCGGGCGCTCGTCGAGGACGCGCGCGTCCAGGCGGTGACGTACTGGGGACTGGCGGACCACGGGATGTGGCTCAACGCCCCCGGTGGTCTGGTCTTCGCCGACGGCACGCCGAAGCCGGCGTACGACGCGCTGCGCGAGCTCGTCCGTGGGCGCTGGTGGCTGGCGCCGACGACCGTCGTCACGGACGCGTCCGGCAGCGTCGAGGTGAGCGGCCTGCCCGGCCGGTACGCCGTCGACGTCGCCGGCGCACGCACCGAGGTCGAG
Source organism: Actinomycetes bacterium (assembly GCA_023401045.1). GTDB lineage: Bacteria > Actinomycetota > Actinomycetes > Actinomycetales > Cellulomonadaceae > Cellulomonas. The sequence goes on along the minus strand of JAEXEM010000450.1, from coordinate 702 downwards.
GTGGGGGAGGAGACGGGCACGACGACCGTCGTCGCGTCCTGACCGGGGGCGGCGCGCAGGGCACGCTGCGACGCGCGTCACGTGGTGCGGACGTCGTGTGTGCCGCGGGCGTGGCCGATGATCCATCGGTGCCCACCCTGCGCCCCCGGCTCGTCCGGGACCGTCTCACCGTCGGCCTCTACACCCCGTACGTCGTGTGGGGCTGGTTCCTCTACAGCTTCAACCCGTCGGTCCCGCTGCTCGCGGACGAGCTCGGGATCAGCGCGGCGCAGGCCGGCCTGCACGGCACGGCGATGGCGCTCGGCGGTCTGGCGGCCGCCCCGCTGACACCGCGTGCGGTCCGGGGCCTCGGGCGGCGGGCGACGGTCGTCGCGGCCGTGCTCCTCGTCGCGGCGGGTGTCGTCGGGCTGCTGCTCGGACCGTCCCTGCCGTGGACGCTCGGTGCCATGCTCGTCACGTCCGTGGGCGGCAACGTGCTCATCGCGTCGGCGCAGGTGGGGCTCGCGGAGCACACCGGGCCCGCGGCGTCGGCGGCGATCACCGAGGCGAACGGGATGGGGTCGTCCGTCGGGCTGCTCGGCCCGCTGGCCGTCGGGGCCGCCGTCGCCGCCGGCTGGGGGTGGCGGGCCGGCGTCGCGGTGACCGTCGTCCTCGCGGTCGTCAGTGCCGTCGTGCTGTCCCGGCTGCCGCACGCGGCGGCCC
>JAEXEM010000435.1 GCA_023401045.1 Actinomycetes bacterium | reverse complement strand
CCGGTGCCGCGTGCCAGGTGAGCGTGCGCCCCGCGGCCGCGGCGACCTCGTCGAGGTCCGGCGGGGTCGCGCGGGCCCGCAGCGCCGGGATCTCCTCCGGGGCGAGCGTCGTGACGACGTCCGACGGGCGCTCGGCGAGCGCCGCGGCGAAGGCCGGGTCGAACGGTGGCCGGAGCGCCGGCGGGCTCGTCGTCATCCCTTGAGCGCTCCCTGCATGAGCGCCGAGACGAACTTGCGCTGGAAGGCGAGGAAGACGATGAGCGTGGGCGTGAGGATGAGCAGCGACCCGGCGCACAGCAGCGGGACGTCCGTGCCCCACTGCCCCTGGAACGCGCCGAGCGCACCGGCCATCGTCCGCTTCGCAGGGTCGTCGACGAGGACGACGGCGAGGAGGAACTGGTTCCACGTCCACAGGAACATGAGGATCCCGAGCGAGGACAGCGCGGGCACCGACAGCGGCACGTGGATGCGCCAGAACAGCGACGCGGTGCCGGCGCCGTCGATGCGCGCCGCCTCCGAGAGGTCCTCGGGCATGTTGACGAAGTGCGCCCGCATCCACATGACCGCGAACGGCATGTAGAGCCCGATGAGCGGCAGGATGATCGCCCACCGGGTGTTGAGCAGGCCGAGGTCACGCATCTGGTAGTAGAGCGGGACGATGACGGCCTGGAACGGCAGCGTGAGCCCGAGGACGAAGCCGAGGAAGATCATCCGGTGCCCCGGCGGGCGCAGGTGGCCCAGCGAGAACCCGGCGAGCGTCGCGATGAGCAGCGAGACGGGCACGACGCCGACCTCGATGACGAAGCTCGACCACAGCAGCTGGGTCATCTTCGCGGCGGTGAACGCGTCGACGAAGTTCGACCAGTACGGCGTCTCCGGCCACGCCAGCCCCGACGGGTAGGTGCCGGGCTTGTGGAGGGCGGTGATGAACAGGCTGACGAACGGCACGATCGTCACGGCCATGAGCAGGACGAGCAGACCGTGGCCGAGCAGGCGCTCGCGGCGCGAGACGATCATCGGTCCTCCTCCCGGGTGAGTCGCTGGATGGGCAGGACGATCGCGAGCACGAGCGCCATGAAGACGACGGCGAGCGCGGACGCCTGGCCGACCTCGCGGCTGAAGAACCCGAGGCGGTAGATCTCCAGGCCGGGCACGAGCGTGGAGTTCGCCGGGCCGCCCTGGGTGGAGATGTAGACGATGTCGAACGCCGCGAGGGCGGAGATGACGGTGACGGTGACGCACACGCCGATCTCCTGGCGCACGCTCGGCAGCGTGATGGCGAAGAACTCGCGGACCGCGCCGGCACCGTCGATGCGGGCCGCCTCGTAGAGGGCGGGGTCGATCTTCGTCATGCCGGCGAGCAGCAGGAGCATGCACAGGCCGAGCGCGACCCAGGCGCCGATGACGCCGACCGCCGGCAGCGCGGACCCGGTGTCGCCCAGCCACGCCTTGGTGACCGAGCCGAGGCCGACCGCCCGCAGGAGCTCGTTGACGAGGCCGTCGCTGGCCAGCAGCCAGGTCCACATGATGCCCGCCGCGACGAGCGGGATGACCTGCGGCAGGAACAGCACCGTGCGCGAGGCGAGGGCGAGCCGGCTGGTCGCGAACTTGCGGATCGTCGCCGCCACGAGCAGGCCGAGGACCACCGGCACGAAGCTGAAGTAGATGATGAGCTCGAGCGCGTTGGCGATCGAGGCGAGCCGCTCGGTGCTGCCGAGCAGCCGCGTGTAGTTGTCGAGCCCGACGAAGGTCGACTCCGTGACGCCGTTCCAGTCGTAGAACGAGTACTGGACCGTGAGGGCGAGGGGGCGCAGCACGAACGCTGCGTACGCCACCGCCGCGGGCACCACGAGGCCGAGTGCGACCCAGCCTCGGCGCAGGCGCCGCGCCGTGAGGGCGCGGCGCCTGGCCTCGAGACCGTACGGGTCCTCGACGACCTCGCGGCGACCGGTCCCCCCGGTCGTCCGCGTGGTGGTCATCAGCCGTTGACGTCCTGCTCGTAGTCTGCCTGGACCGCGGCGAGCAGACCGGCGGCGTCCTGCTCACCGGCGACCATCTTCTGGAGGTTCGGCGTCCAGCTGTTCGCGTAGATCGAGCCGGTGGCGTTCGCGATGAACTCCATCGACCCGTTCTTCTCACCGATGACCGCACCGGCGGCCAGGGTCTGCGCCGTCACGGAGTCGGCGTCGACCTCGGGCATGAACGCGTCGGCCGGGCCCATGGGGTGCGAGCCGCCGATCTCGACGGCGATGGTGCGGGCCTCCTCGTTGGTGGCGACCCAGTCGAAGAAGTACGCGGCGCACTCCGGGTTCTTCGCCTTCGACGAGATGCCGTAGGTGAGCGGCGCGGACATGGCGCCGACCTGGCCGCCCTCCTCGAGCGGCGGCACGAGGAAGAAGCCGGCCTTGCCGGCCATCTGGCTGTCGAGCGTGCCCGACTCCCAGTCGCCGTTGAAGATGAAGAGCGACTTCCCCTCGAGGAAGCGCGCCATCATCATCGAGTAGTCGAGCGAGTTGATGTCGTCGGCGAAGTAGCCCGCCTCGATCCACTTCTGCAGGTGCTCGGCGGCCTTGCGGTTCGCCTCGGTGTCGATCGTCGCGCCGGGCTGCTGGAAGGTCCACGCGTTGATCTCGCCCGGGTCCCCGTAGGAGGCCATGAGGCCCTGGATCGGGAACGCGAGGCCGCCGGTGGCACCGCCGTTGAACTGGGCCATCGGCGTGATGCCGGCGTCCTTGGCCTTCTGCATGATCTCGTCGAGCTCGGCGAGCGTCTTCGGCGGCTCGGTCATGCCGATCTGCGCCGCGAGCTCCTTGTTGTAGAAGATGCCGGTCATCGAGAAGTTGACGCCCATGGCGTACAGCGGGCCGTCGCCACGGCGGCCCTCGTCGTCGACGCGCATCTGGAGCAGCTGCGACTCGGGCCAGTCGGTCCAGCCGAAGTGCTCGGCGGCCTCGTCGAGGTCGTAGAGCAGGCCGTCCTTGGCGAGCTCGGAGACCTGCGGCAGGCGCATGAGGTCCGGCGGGTTGTCGGCCAGCACGCGGGGCGCGTTCTGGGTGATGACGGCGAACTGGTCCTCGCGGACGTCGACCGTCACGTTGGGGTGCTGCGCCTCGAACTCGTCGAACAGCGCCTGCGCGAGGGGGAAGCCCGTCTCGACGTAGGCGTTGAGGGTGACGTCGTCCGTGCCGCAGGTGAAGTCGCCGGCCGCGGCGGCGGGGCTGCCCGAGCTGCTCGGCTCGTCGTCGGCCGTGCTGGTGCCGGGCGCGCTGCACGCGGTGACCGCGAGGAGGCCCGCGAGCCCGAGGGACGCCGCGGCGAGCGGGCGCCGGGACCTTCCGCTGGTACGAGACACCATCGTCTCCTTCTCGTCAGTGAGAGGGGGCCCGAGGGGGGTCGCAGGGGCCCGTGCTAAACCGTGTTAGCAGGGTCGATAGTTGCGATCCGGGCCGACGGTTGTCAACTGCGGGCAGGTCACGGATCGGTCACGTCCCCGCAGGTCACGGGACGATCCGGACACCGCCTGCGGCAGACGGTGGAAGGTCGCGCTCCCACGGTGCCCTGCCCCTGGGACACGGCGCCCTACCCCTAGGATCCGAGCGGACGAGGAGGACCGACGTGGGTCAGAGGCGGGTGACGCTCGCGGACGTCGCGCGCGCCGCAGGGGTGTCGCCGACGACCGCCTCCCTCGTGCTGTCCGGCCGCGGGGCGGAGCTGCGCATCTCCCCCGCCGTCCAGGCGAAGGTCCGTGCGGCGGCCGCCGACCTCGCCTACCGCCCCGACATCGTCTCCATCGGGCTGCGCAAGGGCTCGACCCGCACGCTCGGGCTCGTCTCCGACACCGTCGCCACCGGGCAGATGGCCGGCGACATGATCAAGGGCGCGATCGAGGCGGCGCGCGACGCGGGCTTCATGCTCTTCATCGGCGAGACCGAGGGCGACCCCGGCATCGAGCGTGCCCTGCTCGACGCCATGGCCGACCGCCGCGTCGACGGCATCGTCCTCACCTCGATGTTCACGCGTGAGCGCGTCGTCCCCGACCGTCTCGAGCGCGTCCCCACGGTGCTGCTCAACACCCTGCCCCTCGGCCCGACGCGCGCCCCGGCCGTCGTGCCCGACGAGATGGCGGCCGGCCGGGAGGCCGCCCGGCTGCTGCTCGACGCGGGCCACCGCGACATCCACCTCGTCGGCGCCGGCCCCGACCTCGACGACGTGCCGCCGGACACCGTCGCGGGTGCCGAGCGGCTCGCCGGCATCCGGGAGGTGCTCGCCGAGGCCGGTGTCGAGGCGGCCTCGGGGCACGTGTGCGCGGACTGGTCCCCGCCGTACGGGTGGGACGCGACGCACGCGCTGCTCGCCGCCCACCCGGAGCCGGGCGCGATCATCTGCTTCAACGACCGGCTCGCGTTCGGCACCTACCAGGCGCTGCAGGAGGCCGGCCGGCGCATCCCCGACGACGTCTCGGTCGTCTCGTTCGACAACTACCCCATGGCGGACTGGCTGCGACCCGGGGTGTCGTCGTTCGCCATCCCGCACGAGGACCTGGGGCGACGCGCGGTCGAGCTGCTGCTCGCCGAGGGCGCGGGCACCGCGACCCCGGCCGGCGAGGTGCACCGCCTGCCGCTGCCGCTGCGGAGCCGCGGGTCGGTGGCGCAGGTGTCCTCGGTCTGAGCGGGGGCCGCGCGGCCGAGCCCGTCAGCCGGGCAGGTCGGCGTCGCGCAGCGCCACGTGCTCGCGCCCGTCCTGCTCGGTGCGGACCTCGAACTCCCCCGTCGCCGCGTCGAAGGTGAGCGACGCGCGTGTGCTCTCGAACGACCAGTGCATCGCGCCGCGGGAGCCGTCGTGCTCCCACGCGAACGTGCCGAGGAAGGCCGGGTGCTCGCGCCGCAGCCGCAGGGCGGTGAGCTGGGCGTGGACCGCAGGGCGCGTGAGGGCCTCGTCGACCTCCGCGGGGGTGTAGTGGTGCCGGTTGACGTCGCGGCCGACGCCGGTGCGGGCGAGCAGCTCCATGTCGTTGGTCCCGGCGAGCAGGCCGACGTAGTAGACCTGCGGGATGCCGGGCACGAAGAGCTGGACGAGACGGGCGAGGACGTAGCGGCGGTCGTCGCGGGCGAGCGCGTCGTAGAACGTGCAGTTCACCTGGTACAGGTCGAGGTTCGACGCCGCCGCACCCGTCGCCTGGCGCGACGTGCCCCCCGAGTTCTCGTGGATGCGCTCGACGAGCGCGTCGATCTTCTCCGGGGCCAGCAGCCCCGGCTCCCCCGGTCGCAGGTCCGAGGTGCCGACGTCGACGATCCCGATGCCGTCGTGCGTGTCGAGCACCGTCACCGCGTTCGACGGGCGGATCGCCATCCACCCGGCCAGCGGGTCGAGGTCACCGGTCGTCAGCGCGTGCAGCACCAGCGGCGGCAGCGCGAAGTCGTACACGCGGTCGACGTGCCGCGCGATCTCGATCTGCTGGGCGTGGTGGCCGTGCACCTCGAGCAGCACCTCGGCGCCGCGCTCGTTCGCGTAGCGGTGGATGCGCTCGGTGTAGGCGTCGGTCGCCGGCGTCATGAAGCAGTCCGTGCCGGCCTCCTTGCCGGTGTAGCCCACGGCGTCGAGCCGCAGCATCCGCACACCGGCGTCGAGCAACGTGCCGAGCACCCGCTCGAGGTGCTCCCACGCCTGCGTCGTCCGCAGGTCGAGGTCCACCTGGTCCGCCGAGAACGTCGTCCACACGAGGCGCCGACGGCCCCCCAGGGTCATCGCCGTGAACGGCAGCCCCGGGCGCGGGCGGTAGATGCGCGCGAGGTCGTCCTCGGTGGCCCCCTCGGGGAAGACCGACCCGAGCGTGAGGAACATCGGCGCGTGCGGCGAGGCGCCCCCACGCTCGACGACGTCGAGGAACTGCGCCGAGCGCACCGACACGTGGTTGACGATGACGTCCGCCATGACCGTGCGCTCCCGCGCGAGCTCGCGCACGTCCGCCCACGTGCCCAGCCGGGGGTCCACCGCCGTGTGGTCCACCGGGTCGAAGCCGGCGTCCGCGCCGTCGAACGGCGGGTAGAACGGCAGCACGTGCACCCCGTCGAAGACCCCCGCGAGCGGCCCGTCGAGCACCGCCCGCAGCCCGCGCAGGTCCCCCGCGAGACGGTCGGCGTACGTGATGAGCTGTGGACCTCGACGGCTCATGGACGTCCCCCCGGACACGGCGCCTCGGCGCACGGACGCGCCCGTGCGCCACGCCCAGCGTGCCCGTCCGGCACGCCGTCCGCACGGCAGACGCCCTAGATCGACGCCACCCACAGCCCGTCGCGGGCCCGGGTCATCGCGACGTACAGCTCGCGCAGCCGGTACTCGCGCCGCTCGCGCTCGACGTCGTCGAGCTCGTCCGCCTTCTCGGTGAGCCACGACGCGTAGGTGTCGACGACGAGCACCTGCTTGAACTCGAGGCCCTTGGCACGCTTGATCGTCCCGACCTTCACCTTGTTGACCGGCACGCCGTCGTACCGCTCGAGGTTGACCACCGGGATGCCGGCCTTCTTCAGCGTCTCGATGGCGAGGTCGACCCCGCGCCGCGAGCGCGAGAGCACCCCGACGTCGCCGAAGTTCGTCCCGACCTCCGCGACGACCTCGTGCACCCGCTGGACCATGCGTCGCTGCCGGTCGTCCTCGCCCGCGCACCGCACGTACACCGGCTTCGCACCGGTCCGCGGCACCTCGGTGGGGCGGTCCCCCCGCGCCTGGGTGCCCTCGATGTCCGCGAACTCGTCGTCGCGCACCAGCGCGGACGCGAACTGGAGGATCTCGCGGGTGTTGCGGTAGTTCACCCCGAGGACGGTGCCGCGGCCCGAGACCGAGACCCCCGCCTCGGCGAGGGTGAAGCCGCCCGGGTAGATCGTCTGCTGGCCGTCGCCGATGAGCGTGAGCCCGTCCGGGGCGTCCCCGACGAGCCGGTGCAGCATCCGGATCATCACGCACGTGAGGTCCTGCGCCTCGTCGACGACGACCGCGGTGTAGCGCTCCCGCAGCGGCTCGCGGCGCAGCTCCGCCTCCGCGAGCGCGATCTGGTCGGCGTAGTCGTGGACGCCGCGCTCCCGCAGCGCCCGCTCGTACGCCTCGTAGAGGTCCCACACGACACGGCGCTGCTGCGGGCCCAGGCGGTGCCGGCGCCCGTGGCGGGGCAGGTCGGCGTACTGCTCCCACGTCGTCAGGCCGCGGCCCTTGATGACGTAGGTGACCTCGTCGTGCCAGTAGTCCTGCTCGTGCCGGTCGGTGTCGATGATGCTGCCGCCGGCGACCCGCCCCCACGCCGAGGTCCACGCGGAGGCGATCTGCCGGGCGTCGATGTGGCAGGCGACGCCGCGCTCGTCGAGGATCCGCTTGGCGGTCTCGTGCACCCCGGCGAGCTCGACGCGGTCGACGACGTCGGGCGCGAGGCGGCCGAGCTGCTGGCGCAGCACGTCGGGCAGGGTGCGGATGTACGTCGTGACGAGCACCTTGCCGGTGCGGGTACGGGCGAGGTACGCGGCCCGGTGCAGGCCGACGACGGTCTTGCCGGTGCCGGCCGCTCCCCGGATGCGCGACGGCCCGTTGGAGGACCGGCGCACGAGCCGTGCCTGCGCGGGGTGGAGGAACGCCATCCACTCCTCGACCGGGGCGGCCATGAGCCCCTCGAGCAGGGCGGCGCGCACCTCCTCGTCGACGTCGGACGACGCCGCACGCCGAGGCTGCGGGACGTGCGCCGCGGGTGGCTCGTCCTCGACGAGCGCGGGCACCAAGAGCGCGCCCGATCCGCCGGGGCCGGGCAGCACGGGCTCGACGACGGTCGTGCTCACCGGCCCGGGCGGCGCGACCTGCCCGAACCACTGCAGGCAGCGGGCGAGGACGTCGTCGACCTGCCGGGGCGTGAGGCGGGTGCCGCGGCGGGCGACGAGCCGCAGCACGTCCCGCTCGCCGACGACGCGCACCGGCCCGACGCGCTCGTCGACACCGCTGCGCCCGGCGAGGACGGCGACGGCGTGCACCTCGCCCGGCGCGAGGCCGACCTCGGCGAGCTCGGCCTCGGTGCGGTACGCGAGGTCCGCGAGCGCCATGAGCTCGTCGGTGACGTCCTCCTGCCCGCGGCGGATGCGGTCCCCCGCGATCGTCACCTCGGCCCACGCCTTGGTGTCGACGACGAAGACCCCGCCGGGCCCGACGACGACCATGTCGACCTGCGCACGGCGGCTGCCGGGCCACTGCCGGTCGGCGAGCAGGTGGTGGCCGGCGGCCGCGAGGGGGGCGAGCGCCTGCGCGGTGCGCTGCTCGGTCGCCGACGCCACGCCGTAGCGCGTCGCGGTCG
>JAEXEM010000444.1 GCA_023401045.1 Actinomycetes bacterium | reverse complement strand
CTCGAACGCCGAGCCGAGCGCGTCCTCGGCGACCGTGACGTCCCCGACGGCCGCGGCGACGAGCGCGAGCAGCCGGCCGTACGAGTCCCGGGCCGCGCGCTCGGCAGCCCCCCGGGCCTCGTCGGTGCTCACGTGCTCGGCACCCACGCGCCGTCGACGACGTGGACGCCGCCGGGGCGGACCTCGACGGCACCCCACTCGACCGACGGCGCCTTCCGGGCCCAGGCGAGGGCGGCGTCGAGGTCGGGGACGTCGACGACGAAGGTGCCGCCGAGCTGCTCCTTCGTGTCCGCGAACGGTCCGTCCTGCACCTGCAGGACGCCGTCGACGGTGCGCAGCGTGGTCGTCGCGCTCGACGGCTGCAGGACCTCGCCGCTCACGAGGACGCCGGCGGCGTGCAGGGTCGCGGCGTAGGCGGCGAAGGCTCGCTGCCCGCGCTCGAGGCCCTCCGGGCCGAGCTCCTCGGGGGTCATCTCCGGGTAGTGCAACAGGATCGTGTAGCGCATGGTGTCCTCCTCGGACCGGCGGCCGACCTCGTCGACCACGGTAGGGCGCGACCGCCGCGGACGGCGTGCGGTCCGGGCACGCACCCGGACGCCGTCATGACGATCCCGCCGGCCCTCGATCGACACCTGCCGCCCGCACGACGGCGCACGGTCAGGCCCGGTAGCGCTCGAGCACCGTCGGGGCACCGGCCGGGCCGGGCTCGACGACGACCTCGTCGCCGGCGCTGACCTCGCCGGCGCGTACGACGCGCAGGTACGCCCCCAGGCGCCCCTCGGCGCCGAACCGCTTGACCCAGCCACGCTCGTCGGCGCCGCCGACCCACCGCGCGAAGGTGGCGCACGGCGTGCGCGGGCCGGTGACCTCGAGCACGACCCGTTCGCCGACGTGCCACCGCTCCCCCACCCGCGAGGCGTTGGGGTCCAGCCCGGCGACGCGCAGGTTCTCCCCGAACCACCCCGGGGCGAGGTCGCGTCCGAGCTGCGCGGCCCAGAAGTCGGCGTCGTCCTGGGAGTAGGCGTACACCGCCTGGTCGAGCCCGCCGTGGTGCTTGCGGTCGGCCTGCACGTCCCCCCGCACGCCGTACGCCCCCAGACGGACGGGACCGTCGAGGGCCCGCTTGTCGATGGCGGTGACGCCGACGGGCCCCCGGTCGCGGCGCAGGGCGTGGACGGCGCAGACGGCGAGGAGGCGGGGCACCTCGTCAGCGTAGGGGCTGCCCGGCGCGACGACGGCCGGGTGCCGTCCCGGACCGGCCGGCGCGGGCGACACGTCCGATCCGGGGACAGCACGACCGGGTGGCCCCGTGCGGGGCCACCCCGTCGTGGCGGTCGGTCGTCGCGGTCGGTGCGCCGGTGCGGGGCTCAGGCCTCGACGACGACCGGGATGATCATCGGGCGACGGCGGAGCTTGTTCGACACCCAGCGGCCGACGACGCGACGCATGACCTGCTGGAGCTGGTGCGTGTCGGTCGCACCGCCTCGCACCGCGTCCTCGAGGGCGGCGGTGAGGTCGGGCAGGACACCGTCGAAGACGTCGTCCTGCTCCGCGACGCCGCGCGCGTGGATCTGCGGGCCGGCGAGCACCTTGCCGTCCGCGGAGGAGACGACCGCGAAGATCGACACGAAGCCCTCGTCACCGAGGATCCGGCGGTCCTTGAGCTCGGCCTCGGTGAGCTCGCCGACGCTCGACCCGTCGACGTACACGTACCCGCAGGGCACGGCACCGACGACGCTCGCGCGGCCGTCGACGAGGTCGACGACGACGCCGTCCTCGGCGAGCACGACCCGGTCGGCCGGCACCCCGGTGCGCACCGCGAGCGCGGCGTTGGCGATGAGGTGGCGCACCTCGCCGTGCACCGGCATGACGTTGCGCGGGCGCAGGATGTTGTAGCAGTAGAGCAGCTCGCCGGCGCTCGCGTGCCCGGAGACGTGGACCTTGGCGTTGCCCGAGTGCACGACCCTGGCGCCGAGGCGCATGAGCCCGTTGATGACGCGGAAGACCGCGTTCTCGTTGCCGGGGATGAGGCTGGAGGCGAGCACGACGGTGTCGCCGGGACCGACGGAGACCTTGTGGTCGCCGTTGGCGATGCGCGAGAGCGCGGCCATCGGCTCGCCCTGCGACCCGGTGCACATGAGGACGACGCGGTCGTCCGGCAGCGACTCGATCTGCTTCTGGTCGACGAGCACGCCGTCGGGCACCCGCAGGTAGCCGAGCTCGGCCGCGATGCCCATGTTCCGGACCATCGACCGGCCGACCAGCGCGACCTTGCGCTCGTTCGCGACGGCGGCGTCGATGACCTGCTGGACGCGGTGGACGTGAGAGGCGAAGGACGCGACGACGACCCGGCCCGCGGACTCCGCGAACACCTGGTCGAGCACGGGACCGATCTCACGCTCGGGGGTGACGAAGCCCGGCACCTCGGCGTTCGTCGAGTCGACCATGAAGAGGTCGACCCCGCGCTCGCCGAGCCGCGCGAACGCACGCAGGTCGGTGATGCGGCCGTCGAGCGGCAGCTGGTCCATCTTGAAGTCGCCGGTGTGCAGGACGGTCCCTGCGGCGGTCTGCACCGCGACCGCGAGCGCGTCCGGGATCGAGTGGTTGACGGCGACGAACTCGCACTCGAACGGGCCGATCTGCTCGACCTGCCCCTCGCGCACCGGCAGGGTGAGCGGGGCGATCCGGTGCTCCTTGAGCTTGGCCTCGACGAAGGCGAGCGTCAGCTGGGAGCCGACGAGCGGGATGTCGCGGCGCAGCCGCAGCAGGTAGGGCACGGCGCCGATGTGGTCCTCGTGCCCGTGGGTGAGGACGATCGCCTCGATGTCGTCGAGCCGGTCCCGGATGTAGTCGAAGTCCGGGAGGATGAGGTCGACGCCGGGCTGGTGGTCCTCGGGGAAGAGGACGCCGCAGTCGATGACGAGCAGCCGGCCGGCGTGCTCGAGGACGGCCATGTTGCGCCCGACCTCCCCCAGCCCGCCGAGCGGGACGACCCGCAGGCCGCCCTCGGGCAGCGGCGGGGGCAGGGTGAGTTCGGGGTGGGGGTGACTCATGGAGCTCCTGGGGGTTCGGTGGGACTGCCGACGTCAGGCGCGGTCGGCCCCGGCGGCCAGGTCGAGCAGGCCGGCCGTGGCCAGACCCGCGCGGACCGCGGCCGCCTCGTCGTCGGTGTAGGGGACGAGGGGCAGCCGCGTGGCGCGGCTGCGCAGCAGGCCGAGCTCGACGAGCGCGGCCTTGGCGGCGACGGCCTGGAAGCCGGAGCCGTTGACGGCGTCGATGGCCGGCAGGACGCCGCGGAACGCGTCGAGCGCGGTCGCGGCGTCACCGGCGTGCCAGGCGGCGAAGAGGCGCGCGAAGGACTCGGGCGCGACCTGCGTCGTCACGCCGACGAGGCCGACGGCGCCGTGGGCGAGGAAGGCGAGCGCGAGAGCGTCGTCGCCGCTGTACCAGGCGAGCCCGGTGCGCACGATCGACTGCGCGGCCGCGACGACGTCACCGGTCGCGTCCTTCATCGCCACGACGGTGTCGAGCGCGGCGAGCCGGTCGATCGTCGACGTGGCGAGCCGCAGCCCGGTGCGCCCGGGGACGTCGTAGAGCATGACCGGCAGCCCGGTCGAGCCGGCCACCGCCGAGACGTGCTGCACGACGCCCTCCTGCGAGGGGCGCGAGTAGTAGGGGGTGACGACGAGGAGCCCGTGGGCGCCCGCCTCCGCGGCCTGCTCGGCCATGCGGACGGCGTGCGCCGTGTCGTTCGAGCCGGCGCCCGCGACGACGAACGCGCGGTCGCCGACGGCCTCGACGACCGCCGCGACGACCTCGGCCTTCTCGGGCGCGTGCGTCGTCGGGGCCTCACCGGTCGTGCCGTTGACGACGAGACCGTCGTGCCCGGCGTCGACGAGGTGCTTCGCGAGGGCGACGGTGGCCTTGAGGTCGACCGCGCCGTCCGGGGTCATGGGGGTGACCATCGCGGACAGCAGGGACCCGAACGGGCGGGTGGCACTCGTCACGGCAGGCATGGGCACACGGTACCGCCCGGACCCGTGCGCCCGCCGGTGGATCCTCGGACGTGGACGGGTCGTGCACCGCCCCGCGGACGTCGTGCGCGCCGTCGGCACGCACGTGCCGGCGGTGGGTCGGCCGCCGTCAGCGGGCCCAGGAGTCGAACCGGTAGCGGACGCCCGTGCGCGAGAGCTGCCACGGCGCGTCCGGCCCGCCGGCGACGAGCCGCCAGCCGTCGCCGACGACCGGCGCCGTCGTGTCGCCCG
>JAEXEM010000407.1 GCA_023401045.1 Actinomycetes bacterium | reverse complement strand
CCCCGGAGCGGTTCGCCCGCGCGCGCGAGGCGCTCGCCGGTGGTGTCGTCGTCGACCCGCACGCCGCACCGGGTGCGCGGCGTGCGCTCGTCCTCGACCGCGTCGCCGCGGGGTGAGCCCCGCGGTCGCGCCGCCCCCGGGCGCGCGACACGATGAAGGACGCACCTGGCGACGACCCACGAGGAGCAGCGATGAGCACCGTCCCCGGACCCCAGTCCTGGCGTGACGCCGGCCTCGCGCCGACGGACGACGAGGAGCCGCTGCGGCTGACGGACGTCGACGAGGGCGACGTGCCGGACGCGCGCGACGCGGAGGAGTACGCACCGCCGCCGGCCCGTGCGGACCGTGAGGGCCAGGCCGAGGAGGCCGACGTGGTGGAGCAGTCCACGGAGGTACCGGTGGACGACGACGAGGACGGGACCGAGTGACGACAGGCTCCACCGAGGACCTCGACGCGACGCTGCGCGCGCTGCCGAAGGTCCTCCTCCACGACCACCTCGACGGCGGGGTGCGGGCGGCGACCGTCGCCGAGCTCGCCCCCCGCGCCGGCCACGCGCTGCCGACGACCGACCCCGAGGAGCTCGCGCGGTGGTTCGTCGACGCTGCCGGCTCCGGCTCGCTGCCGCGCTACCTCGAGACGTTCGCCCACACGCTCGCGGTCATGCAGACCGCCGACGACCTGCGGCGGGTGGCGCGCGAGGCCGTGCTCGACCTCGCGGCCGACGGCGTCGTGTACGCCGAGGAGCGGTACGCGCCCGAGCAGCACCAGCGCGCCGGGCTCACGCTGCAGCAGGTCGTCGACGCGGTGCGTGAGGGCTTCGCCGAGGGGGAGCAGGAGGCCGCCGCGGCCGGGCACCGGATCCGGGTGGTCCAGGTGCTGTCCGCGATGCGCCAGGCCGACCGCTCCGGCGAGATCGCGGCGCTCGCGCTGGCCAACCGCGACGCGGGCGTCGTCGGCTTCGACATCGCCGGCCCCGAGGACGGGTTCCCGCCCTCGCGGCACGCCGCGGCGTTCCGCACCGTCCGGGACGCGTGCTTCCCGGCGACGGTGCACGCGGGCGAGGACGGCGGGCTCGACTCCATGGCGGAGGCGCTGCACGTCGCCGGGGCGCTGCGCCTCGGGCACGGCGTGCGGATCGCCGACGACGTCCACGCCACGCCCGAGGGCGGCTGGCGGCTCGGGCTGCTCGCGCACTGGGTGCGCGACCGTCGCGTCCCGCTCGAGGTCTGCCCCTCGTCGAACCTGCAGACCGGGGCCGCCGCGTCGGTCGCGGAGCACCCGGTGACGACGCTGCTGCGTGCCGGTTTCGAGGTGACCGTCAACACCGACAACCGCCTGCAGTCGGGCACGTCGCTCTCGCGCGAGCTCGGGCTGCTCGTCCGCGAGGCCGGCTGGACCCTCGACGACGTCACCGCCGTCACGGTGACCGCCGCCCGTCACGCGTTCCTGCACGAGGACGAGCGCCGCGCGCTCGTCGCCCACGTCGTCCGCCCGGCCGCCGGGCCGGGCACCACCACCGGGAGGCACCGCGCATGACCACCGACGAGACACCGACCACGCACACGCCGCTCGACGCGGCGGGCCTCGCGCAGTTCGTCGACCACACCCTGCTCAAGCCGGAGGCGACCCGCGCGGACGTCGAGGCGCTCGTCGCCGAGGGCGTCCGCCTCGGCGTCTACTCGGTCTGCGTCTCGCCGTCCTTCCTGCCGCTCGAGGTGCCGGTCGGCCTCGACGGCACGCCCGACCTCCTCGTCGCGACCGTGTGCGGCTTCCCGTCGGGCAAGCACCACAGCGACGTCAAGGCGGCCGAGGCCGCCCGCGCGGTGCGCGACGGGGCCCACGAGGTCGACATGGTCATCGACGTCGGTGCCGCGAAGGAGGGCCGGTTCGCCGACGTCGCCCGCGACATCGCCGCGGTGCGCGCCGCCGCGCCGGCGCCGACGGTCCTCAAGGTCATCATCGAGTCCGCCGCGCTGAGCGACGACGAGATCGTCCACGTGTGCGAGGCCGCCGAGGCCGCCGGTGCGGACTTCGTCAAGACGTCGACGGGCTTCCACCCCGCCGGGGGCGCGACCGTCCACGCCGTGCGCCTCATGTCCCGCACGGTCGGCGGCCGGCTCGGCGTCAAGGCGTCGGGCGGCATCCGCACGGCGACGGACGCCCTCGCGATGGTCGAGGCGGGAGCGACCCGGCTCGGTCTGTCGGGCACGGCAGCGGTCCTCGCGGGGCTCGCCGCCGACGGCGACTACTGAGGGCACCGGCCCGGGCGGGTGCCGCGCGGTCGTCCGATGAGAACGGCGTGAGAATCCGCTGCTCGCGCGGGTGATTCTCGCCGAGCAGGACGAATCGGGCATTGACTGTGCGTCGGCGTCGGCGCAAAGGTGGACGGTCGTCCGGCTTCGGATCCCGGACGTCCCAGACCTGAGCTCGTCGACGAAGTGCACCCGGTCCGCCGGCCTGACGCGGTGTGCGCACCCCGGGAGGAGACGCACGCGGCATGGGCAGGATCCGGCGCGGCACGCTCGTCGTCGCCCTCGTCGTGCCCTTCGTCGTCGGCGCCGTCCTCGCCACCGCGCTCGGCAACGCGGACGGCCGGCAGCGGGACCTCGTCGTCCCCGAGCAGTGGCGCGCGGCGTGGTCCGCGGGCCACGTCGTCGAGGGGGACGACGTCGCGCTCGGCTGGGGGGATCTCGCCGGCCCGGACCCGGCCTCCGCCGACCCCGCGGTGCGGTTCGACCCCGGCGTCGTCCTCGCGCGGCTCGAGACGCTCCACGACCTCTACACCGGCGAGCTCGGGCTCGGCGCGCGCGACGGGCCGCTCGCCGGGCGCAAGGTCGTCGTCGTCGTCGACGGCACGTGGTCGCAGGGCCCGGGCTCGCCCGAGGAAGGTCCGCGCGCCGGACCGGACGACCCGGACGGGCCGCCGCCGGCACGCGGTGCGGTCGTCGACGGCGTCGGGC
>JAEXEM010000401.1 GCA_023401045.1 Actinomycetes bacterium | reverse complement strand
AGCAGGTCCTCCGTCGTCGTGCCCGGCAGCGCGACGGTCACCTGCGTGCCCCACGGGTCGAGGGTGCGCACCGCGCGGCCGTCGTCGCCGTGCGAGACGCCGTTCGCCTGCAGGCGCGCGACGAGCGCGTCGAGGTCCTCGCGCGTCGGGACGGTGACGGCGACGTCGCCGAGGCCGAGGGTCGACGCGCGCGGGCCCGCGCCGCGGCTGTTCCACGTGTTCATCGCGACGTGGTGGTGGTACCCGCCGGCGGCGGCGAACAGCGCGCCGGGGTAGCCGCGGACGGTCGCCTCGAAGCCGAGGACGTCGAGGTAGAAGCGCTCGGCCGTGGGGATGTCCCCGACCTGGAGGTGGACGTGGCCGACCCGGCCGGCCAGCGCGGGGCCGGCGTCGAGCGCCTCCTGCGTGAGGTGGGCGCGCAGGTACGCGTTGGGGTCGAGGTGCTCGGTCGCCATGACGAGCTCACCGTCGCGGTGCGTCCACAGGCTGCGGTCGCGGTCGGTGTAGAGCTCGATGCCGTTGCCCTCGGGGTCGGTGAAGTAGAAGGCCTCGGAGACGAGGTGGTCGCTCGACCCGACGAACCGGCTGCGCGGGTCCTGCGCGGCGCGGTAGACCGTCGCGGCGAGGGAGGTCGCGTCGTCGAAGAGGAACGCGGTGTGGAAGAGGCCTGCCTGGCGCGGGTCGACGCCGGGCAGACCGGGGGTGTGGACGAGCCGGACCATCGGCGTCGTGCCGCGGCCGAGCACGCGGTGCACACGGCCGTCGACGGAGCGCTCCTCGATCGGCTCGAGGGCGAGCGCGTCGGCGTAGTAGGAGGCCATGGTCGCGAGGTCCGCGACGTGCAGGGTCACCGCGTCCATCGTCGTGGCGGCGGCGAGGGTGCGGCCGTCGGTCGGGGTGGTCGGCGCCGGGGTCATCGGTCCTCCAAATACTTGTAGAAACAACTACACGGTAGCACGGCCCTCCCCCGATGACGTCAGCGGCCCCCGCCGGTCTGCAGGACGGGAGCGGGCTGTCGGACCGGACCCCTACCCTGGCCGCGCACCCGCTCGCCCCGCCCCTCGCACGTCCGCCACCGCCCGCCGCCCGCCGGAAGGACCGCATGAGCACGCCGACGACGACCACGAGTGGCGCTGCGACGCCGACGCCCACCGGGCGGGCCCTGCCCGACAGCCACGACGTCATCCGCGTCGTCGGTGCCCGGGAGAACAACCTCAAGGACGTGAGCGTCGAGCTCCCCAAGCGCCGGCTCACGGTCTTCACCGGGGTGTCCGGGTCCGGCAAGAGCTCGCTCGTCTTCGGCACCGTCGCCGCCGAGTCACAGCGCCTCATCAACGAGACCTACAGCGCCTTCGTCCAGGGGTTCATGCCGTCGCTCGCGCGGCCCGACGTCGACGTCCTCGACGGGCTCACCACCGCGATCATCGTCGACCAGGAGCGCATCGGGGCGAACCCGCGCTCGACGCTCGGCACCGTCACCGACGTCCACGCGATGCTGCGCATCCTCTTCAGCCGCCTCGGCCGGCCGCACATCGGGTCGGCGCAGGCGTTCTCCTTCAACACCCCGACCGTGCGGGCCAGCGGGGCGATCTCGGTGGAGAAGGGTGCGAAGCGGACCGAGAAGGTCTCGTTCGAGCAGATCGGCGGCATGTGCCCCCGCTGCGAGGGCACGGGCTCGGTGACGGACTTCGACCGCACGGCGCTCTACGACGACTCCAAGTCCCTCGAGGAGGGCGCGCTCACCGTCCCGGGCTACACGATCGACGGCTGGTACGGCCGCATCTTCCGCGCCTCGGGGCTGTTCCCGCCGGACCGGCCGATCCGGGAGTTCACCGAGAAGCAGCTCCACGCGCTGCTCCACAGCGAGCCGGTGCGCCTCAAGGTCGACGGCATCAACGTCACCTACGAGGGGCTCATCCCCAAGATCCAGAAGTCGTTCCTCGCCAAGGACGTCGACGCCATGCAGCCCCACGTGCGGGCCTTCGTCGAGCGCGCGGTGACGTTCACGACCTGCCCGGAGTGCGACGGCACGCGGCTCAACGAGGGGGCGCGGTCCTCCCGGATCGCCGGGAAGAACATCGCGGACGTCTGCGCGATGCAGATCACCGACCTCGCGCAGTGGGTGCGCGGGCTCGACGAGCCGAGCGTCGCCCCGCTGCTCACGGCCCTGCGCGAGTCGCTCGACTCGTTCGTCGAGATCGGCCTCGGCTACCTCTCGCTCGACCGGCCGTCCGGGACGCTCTCCGGCGGCGAGGCGCAGCGCACCAAGATGGTCCGCCACCTCGGGTCGGCGCTCACCGACGTCACCTACGTCTTCGACGAGCCGACCGTCGGGCTGCACCCGCACGACGTCGCCCGCATGAACGACCTGCTGCTGCGCCTGCGGGACAAGGGCAACACCGTGCTCGTCGTCGAGCACAAGCCCGAGGCCATCGCCATCGCCGACCACGTCGTCGACCTCGGGCCCGGTGCGGGCACCGCCGGCGGCGAGGTCGTCTACGAGGGCACCGTCGACGGGCTGCGCGAGGCGGACACGCTCACCGGTCGCCACCTCGGCTACCGCGCGACCCTCAAGCCCGAGGTCCGCACGCCCACCGGCGCCCTGGAGATCCGCGGCGCCTCGACCCACAACCTCCAGGACGTCGACGTCGACGTGCCCACCGGGGTGCTCGTCGTCGTCACCGGGGTCGCCGGGTCGGGCAAGAGCTCGCTCATCCACGGGGCGCTCGCCAAGCGTGAAGGCGTCGTGACGATCGACCAGACCGCGATCCGCGGCTCGCGGCGCTCCAACCCTGCGACGTACACCGGTCTGCTCGAGCCGGTCCGCAAGGCGTTCGCCAAGGCGAACGGGGTCAAGCCGGCCCTGTTCAGCGCGAACTCCGAGGGTGCCTGCCCGGTGTGCAACGGCGCCGGGGTCATCTACACCGACCTCGCGATGATGGCCGGGGTCGCCACGACGTGCGAGGTCTGCGAGGGGCGGCGGTTCCAGGCCGAGGTGCTCGAGTACCGGCTCGGCGGGCGGGACATCTCCGAGGTGCTCGCGATGCCGGCGTCGGAGGCCGCGGCGTACTTCGCCGAAGGGGAGTCGCGGGTGCCCGCCGCGCACGCGATCGCGCGGCGTCTCGTCGACGTCGGGCTCGGGTACGTCACCCTCGGGCAGCCGCTGACGACCCTGTCCGGCGGCGAGCGCCAGCGCCTGCGCCTCGCGACGCACCTCGGCGAGAAGGGCGGTGTCTACGTGCTCGACGAGCCGACCACCGGCCTGCACCTCGCCGACGTCGAGAACCTCCTGCGTCTGCTCGACCGCCTCGTCGACGCCGGGCGCTCCGTCATCGTCATCGAGCACCACCAGGCCGTCATGGCCCACGCGGACTGGGTCATCGACCTCGGGCCGGGCGCCGGTCACGACGGCGGGCGGGTCGTCTTCGAGGGCACGCCGGCCGACCTCGTCGCGGCGCGGTCGACGCTCACGGGCGAGCACCTCGCGGAGTACGTGGGGGCGCCGGCCTGAGGGTGTGGCCCGGCGTCCTCGGCCTCCAGCCCGGCGCCACGGCCGTCGCCGGTCCGCGAGGACGGGTCGTACCACCCGGACGGGGGACGCGCGGACCCGGACAGGTGTCTAGTTTGTCCGAATGGCGACCGTCGACGTTCGCTCGCACCGCCCACCGCGCTCGAGGTCGCGC
>JAEXEM010000354.1 GCA_023401045.1 Actinomycetes bacterium | reverse complement strand
GCACCGACCTGGTCCCGCCGCCGGGCGAGGCCCGCCACGAGGACGACGCACGGCCCGGGCCCGCCGCGCCCGGTGCCACGCCCGAGCAGGTCACGCCCGCAGGCGACGCCCCATGGGGCACGATGGGGCCATGAGCGAGCCCTCGCCGATCACCGTGCCGACGGGAATCCCCGCCCTCGAGGCCGCCACCGAGGCGCCCGTCCTCGACCAGCCGCAGGTCCTCGTCATCACCGGCATGTCCGGTGCCGGACGCACCCGCGCTGCCGCCGTCCTCGAGGACCTCGGCTGGTACGTCGTCGACAACCTGCCGGCCCAGATGCTCACGCACCTCGTCGGGATGCTGACGAGCGGCCCGGTCGGCACGGGCGCGCGGCGGCTCGCGGCGGTCATCGACGTCCGGGGCCGGGAGTACTTCGCGGCGCTCACCGGCGTGCTCGACCAGCTCCAGACCTCCGGCGTCGAGCTGCGCCTGCTCTTCCTCGACGCCTCCGACGAGGTGCTCGTGCGGCGCTTCGAGCAGGTCCGGCGCCCGCACCCCCTGCAGGGTGACGGGCGCATCCTCGACGGCATCGCGCACGAGAGGACGCTCCTCGCGCACCTGCGCGAGCGCGCCGACACCGTCATCGACACCTCCGAGCTCAACGTCCACGACCTCGCGCGGGTCGTGCGGGCCGGTGTCTCGGGGCCGGCCGACGACGTCGTCCACGTCTCCGTCGTCTCGTTCGGGTTCAAGTACGGCATCCCGCTCGACGCCGACCACGTCGTCGACGTGCGCTTCCTCGCCAACCCGTACTGGATCACCGAGCTGCGCCACATGTCCGGCCGGGACGCGCCGGTGCGCGACTACGTCCTCGGGCTGCCGGGGGCGGTGACGTTCGTCGACCGGTACGTCGACGCGCTCGAGCCCGTGCTGGCCGGCTACCTCCACGAGGAGAAGCGCTACGCGACGATCGCCGTCGGCTGCACCGGTGGCAAGCACCGGTCGGTCGCCATCAGCGAGGCGATCGCCGCCCGGCTGCGCGAGCGCGGCCACCGGGTGCAGGTGACGGCGCGGGACCTGGGCAAGGAGTGAGCGCCCCCGTCACGGGTGGCCTCGGCGACCCCGCACGGCCCGCCGTCGTGGCACTCGGGGGCGGTCACGGCCTCTCGGCCTCCCTGTCGGCGCTGCGGCTCATGACCGACCGCATCACCGCCGTCGTCACCGTCGCCGACGACGGCGGGTCCTCGGGGCGGCTGCGCGAGGAGCTGCACGTGCTGCCGCCGGGGGACCTGCGGATGGCGCTGTCGGCGCTGTGCGACGACTCGGACTGGGGTCGGACGTGGCGGGACCTCATGCAGTACCGCTTCGCGTCGGACGGGCCGCTCGACCGTCACTCGGTCGGCAACCTCCTCATCGTCGCCCTGTGGGACCTGCTCGGGGACACCGTCACCGGTCTCGACCTCGTCGGCCGGCTCCTCGGCGCCCGGGGCCGCGTCGTGCCGATGGCCTCGGTCCCGCTCGGCATCGAGGCCGACGTCCGCACCCCCGACGGGACGCTGGAGGTCGTCACCGGGCAGGTCCACGTCGCCACGACCCCCCACCGCATCGAGCACGTCCGGCTGGACCCCGCCGACCCGCCTGCGTGCCCCGAGGCCGTCGACGCGGTCCGTGCGGCCGACTGGGTCGTGCTCGGCCCGGGGTCCTGGTACACCTCGGTCGTCCCGCACCTGCTCGTGCCCGAGCTGCGCCGCGCGCTGCTCGAGACCCGCGCGCGGATCGTCCTCGTGCTCAACCTCACCCCCGACGACGAGACGGCCGGCATGCACGCCACCGACCACCTCGAGGTGCTGCGCGCCTACGCGCCGGAGCTCCCGGTGCACGCGGTCGTCGTCGACCCGGCGTCCGTCGAGGACATGGGCCGGCTGGCCGCGGCCTGCACCGACGCCGGGGCCCGCCTGCTCGTGCGGCAGGTCCGCCGCGGCGACCAGAGCGCGGTGCACGACCCGCTGCGGCTCGCCGCGGCGCTGCGCGACGTCGTCGAGGACTACCTCGGTGACGTCGGGACCCCCGCCGGCGGCTGAGGTCCTCACCCGGGCTCGTGCAGGTCCGGTCACGAGACGGTCACGACCACGGTGCCCGCAATGGCAGGATGACGCCATGGCGTTGACGGCACAGGTGAAGGACGAGCTCGCCCGCCTGAAGGTGGACAAGGTGTCGTGCAGGAAGGCCGAGATCTCGGCGACGCTGCGGTTCGCCGGCGGTCTGCACATCATCTCGGGCCGGATCGTCATCGAGGCGGAGCTCGACACCGGGATCGCCGCCCGGCGCCTGCGCCAGGCGATCGCCGAGGTGTACGGGCACGAGAGCGACATCATCGTCGTGTCCGGCGGCGGGCTGCGCCGCGGCAGCCGGTACGTCGTGCGGGTCGTCAAGGACGGCGAGTCGCTCGCCCGCCAGACGGGCCTGCTCGACAACCGCGGGCGCCCCGTGCGTGGCCTGCCGCCGCAGGTGGTCTCGGCAGGCGTGGGGGAGGCGGAGGCCGCGTGGCGCGGCGCGTTCCTCGCCCACGGCTCGCTCACGGAGCCTGGCCGCTCGTCCGCGCTCGAGGTGACGTGCCCCGGTCCGGAGGCCGCGCTCGCCCTCGTCGGTGC
>JAEXEM010000325.1 GCA_023401045.1 Actinomycetes bacterium | reverse complement strand
ACGGTGCGCAGGTGCCCGGCAACGACCCGGTCGCGCCGGAGCACGTCGAGGTGCTCGTCGTCGTCGGTGCCGACGGCCGGTTCGACCTCGTCGAGGACGACGGCACCGGTGACGGCCTCGACGACGCCCGCGTCGCCCGCACCCCGCTCGTGTGGGACGAGGCGGCCACGACGTTCACCGCCGGCCCGGTGCGCGGCCTCACGGGTGCGGGCGCCGACGAGGTCGTCGCGGCCGGGATCGTCCCGGCGGTGCGGACGTGGACGGTCACCTACCTCGCGCTCGCGGACGACGTGCGGGTCGAGGCGCCCGGCGCGCACGTCGAGCGCACGCCCGAGGGGCACCTGCGCATCACCGTCGCCGACGTGGCCGCCGGGGAGGCGGTGCGCGTCGCGCTCGCGGGCGAGGTCGGCCTGCGGGCCAACGACGTCGCACGGCACGTCCACGCGCTGCTCGACGGCGCGCAGGTCGGCTACGAGCTCAAGCGACGCGTGCTCGACGTCGTCACGTCCGACCGCCCGCTGCACGTGCGGCTCTCGCACCTCGCGGCGCTCGGTGGGCCGGACGCGCTGCGGGAGGCGGTCGAGGAGGTGCTGCTCGCGCGGGCGTGACCGCTGCGCCGGACCGGTTGCTGGTCCGCGCTGCTGGTCGTGCCGCTGGTCGTGCTGCCGGTCGCCGTGCCGGTCAGGCGGCCGCGAGCAGCCGCCGGCGCTGCGCGAGCCGCGTCGTCACGATCCCGCGCGGACCGAGCAGGTGGACGAGCGCGAAGACGATCCCCTGCGCGAGCACGACCGTCGCCCCCGAGGCGGTGTCGAGGTAGTAGCTCGCGTACAGCCCGACCGCACCGCAGCCTGCGGCGAGGACCGGCGCGATGACGAGCATCCGCGAGAAGCGGTCGGTGAGCAGGTACGCCGTCGCGCCGGGGATGACGAGCATGGCGACGACGAGGACGACCCCGACGGCCTGCAGCGCGACGACCGCCGTGAGCGCGAGCAGCCCGAGCAGCAGCCCGCCGAGCAGCCGGGGGCTGAGGCCCACGGCGTGCGCGTGCGTCGGGTCGAACGCGTAGAGGGTGAGGTCGCGGCGCTTGAGCAGGAGCACCGCGACGACGACCGCCCCGAGCACGACGATCTGGAGCAGGTCGCCGGACGACACCCCGAGGAGGTTGCCGAAGACGATGTGGTTGAGGTCCGTCTGGCTGGGGGTCACCGAGACGAGCACGAGCCCGAGCGCGAACAGCGACGTGAAGACGATGCCGATGGCGGCGTCCTCCTTCACCCGGCTCGTGTCCCGCACGAACCCGATGAGCCCGACGGCGAGCACGCCGAACACCACGGCCCCGAGCGCGAACGGCGCCCCGACGACGTACGCGAGCACCACCCCCGGCAGCACCGAGTGGGACACCGCGTCGCCCATGAGCGACCACCCGACGAGCACCAGCCAGCACGAGAGCACCGCGCACACGACGGACGCGACGAGGACGGTCGCCATCGCCCGGGCCATGAAGTCGTAGGACAGCAGCTCGGCGAGCAGCTCGAGGACGTTCACGCGCGCTCCAGGGGTCCGCCGAACGCGAGGGCGAGGTTCTCGGGGCGCAGCACCTCGTCGGGGGTGCCGTGCAGCAGGACGCGCCGCATGAGCAGCGCCGCCTCGTCGGCGAGCGCCGGCAGGGCGTGCAGGTCGTGCGTCGAGACGAGGACCGTCGCACCCGCCGCGGCGAGCTCGCGCAGCAGGGTCGTCATCGTCGCCTCGGAGCGCTTGTCGACACCGGCGAACGGCTCGTCGAGGAGCAGCACGCGCGCCTCCTGGGCGATGCCGCGCGCGACGAACGCGCGCTTGCGCTGCCCGCCGGAGAGGTTGCCGATCTGCCGGTCGGCGAGGCCGGTGAGGTCGACGCGCTCGAGCGCCGTCGCGACCGCCTCGTGGTCGGCGCGGCGCGGGCGGCGCGTGAACCCGAGGTGCCCGTACCGGCCGGTCATGACGACGTCGCGCACCGAGAGCGGGAACGCCCAGTCGACGTCCTCGCTCTGCGGCACGTACCCGACGACGCCGCGACGGCGGGCGGACGCGGCGTCGGTGCCGTCGACCGCGATCGTCCCGGCGTCGGGGCGCACGACGCCCATGACGGCCTTGAGGAGGGTCGACTTGCCGGAGCCGTTGACCCCGACGAGCCCGCACACCCGCCCGGTCCCGACGCTGAGCGTCGCGCCGTCGAGCGCCCGCACGGACCCGTAGCCGACGACGAGGTCGCGGACCTCGAGCCCGGGCGTGGCGGTGCTCATGAGCCGGTGAGCCCCTCGACGATGGTGCGGGCGTCGTGCCGGACGAGGTCGAGGTAGGTCGGCACCGGACCGTCGGGGTCGGAGAGCGAGTCGACGTAGAGCGTGCCCCCGAAGACGGCGTCGGTCGCCTCGACGACCCGCTGCATGGGTGCGTCGGAGACGGTCGACTCGCAGAACACCGCCGGCACGTCGTTGGCGCGGACGAACTCGATGACGCCGGCGATCTGCCGCGGGGTGGCCTGCTGCTCGGCGTTGACCGGCCAGATGTACCGCTCGGTGAGCCCGGCGTCGCGGGCGAGGTAGGAGAACGCGCCCTCGCACGTGACGAGCGCGCGCTGGTGCTCCGGGAGCACCGACAACGCCTCGACCATGTCGTCGGCGACGCCCTGGAGCTCGGCCTTGTAGACCGCGCCGTTCGCCGCGAAGTCGTCGGCGTGCTCGGGGGCGAGGTCGGAGAACGCCTCGACCATGGTGTCGACGTACGTCTGGACGGCCGTCGGGCTCATCCAGGCGTGCGGGTTGGGCTTGCCGGCGTAGGCGTCCGCGGTGATGTCGATGACGGGCACCCCGTCGGAGACGACGACGTGCGGTACGTCCATCTCCTCGACGAACTGCTCGAACCACACCTCGAGGCCGAGGCCGTTGTCGAGCACGAGGTCGGCGCGGGCGGCCTTGGCGACGTCGCCCGGGGTGGGGTCGTAGCCGTGGATCTCGGCGCCGACCTTGGTGATCGACTCGACCTCGAGGTGGTCCCCGGCGACGTTCCGGGCGATGTCGGCGAGGACGGTGAACGTCGTGAGGACGACGGGGCGGTCGTCGCCGGGGCCCTCGGAGCCCTCCGTCGCGCCGGCGCAGCCCGTGAGGGCGACGGCGAGCGCGGCGGCGGCCGTCAGCGTGCGGGTCCAGGCGCGGCGGGGGTGGCTCATCGGTTCCTTCCGGGTGTTCCGTAATACCGGCGAACCTATCTTCGGGGAACCGAACTTTCAACGACGGGAGGGCCGGTCGCGTCGTGCCCGGGCCCGTGCGCCGCCTACGGTGGGCCGGTGAGCACCCACGAGTACGCCATGACGGGGTTCCGGGTGCGCGAGCACCGCGTCGAGGTGCCCGTCGACCACGACGACCCTCACCGCTTCGGTGCGATCGAGGTCTTCGCCCGCGAGGTCGTCGACCCCGCGCGCGACGGCGAGGACCTGCCGCTGCTGCTCTTCCTCCAGGGCGGCCCGGGCGGCATGTCACCGCGCCCGGTGCCCGGCGGGTGGCTCGCGACGGCGCTGCGTACGCACCGTGTCGTCCTGCTCGACCAGCGCGGCACGGGACGGTCGTCGCGCGTCGAGGGCACCGACGTCGCGTCGTTCGACGACGCGGCCACCGCCGCCGACTACCTCGCGTGCTTCCGGGCCGACGCGATCGTCGAGGACGCCGAGCACCTGCGCCGCACCGTCTACGGCGGGCGGCGCTGGACGACGCTCGGCCAGTCGTACGGTGGCTTCCTCACGCTCACCTACCTCTCGCGCCACCCGCACGCGCTCGAGGCCTGCTGGGTGACGGGCGGGCTGCCGCCGGTCGGTGCGAGCGCGGCCGACGTCTACGCCGCGACGTTCCCCCGCCAGCTCGCCCGCAACGACGCGCTGCACCGGGCGTTCCCGGGCGACGTCGAGGTCCTCGGCCGCCTCGCCGACCGGGTGGCCGCCGGTGGCGTCCTCCTGCCGACGGGTGACGAGCTGTCGGTCCGGCGGCTCCAGGCGCTCGGCATGGACCTCGGCATGAGCACCGGCGTCGACGGCCTGCACTGGCTGCTCGACACCGCGCTCGACCGCCGCGGCGAGCCGGCCCCCGGCTTCCTCGCCGCCGTCGCGGCCCGCACCGGCTTCGACGCCAACCCGCTCTACCTCGTCCTCCAGGAGGTCATCTACCACTCCGGCCCGCGCGAGCCCGGCTGGGCGGCGCAGGCCGAGCTCGACCGCCGGCCCGCGTTCGCCGCCGACGCCCGGCCCCTGCTGCTCACGGGTGAGGCGGTCTTCCCGTGGATGTTCGACGAGATCGCCGCGCTGCGCCCGTTCCGGGACGCCGCCCACGCGCTGGCCGCCCGTGCGGACTGGCCCGAGCTCTACGACCCCGAGCGCCTCGCCGCCAACGACGTGCCCGTCGCGGCCGTCCAGTACTACGACGACCCCTACGTCGACCTCGACCTCGCGCTCGCCACCGCGTCGGGCCTCGGCGACGCGCACGTGTGGATCACCAACGAGTACCTCCACGACGGCCTGCGCGTCGCGGGCGACGTCATCCTGCCGCGGCTCGCCGACCTCACGGCGGGGCGGTGGTCGGTGACGTCGCGCTGACGGTCGGTCGCCCGTGCCCCGCGGCTCAGCCGAGCAGCGGCACGACGGCGTACACGAGCCCGACGACGGCACCGAGGCAGACCGCCGCGCCGCACCACACGAGTAGGCGCACCCGCCACCGCGTGCGCTCGTCCTGAGTCATCCCGCCAGCGTGCCGCAGCGGGGGACGGGCGGCACCCGCACCCGTCGGGGTCGCGTCCACCCGACACCTCGCGCGACGCCCGCGTACCGCCCGCGGGGTCTACGGGCGCATCCCACCGGGGGCCGGGTTCCCGCCGGGTCGCGCGCCGCCGCCCGGCCGTGCACCACCAGGACCGCCGCCCGTGCCGGCGACCTCCTCGCCCGCGGTGCCTGTCGCCACGACCGTGGCGCCGTCGGCCTCGCCCCCGGTGGCGAGGATCCCGACGCCCTCACCGCTCGCCGTCCCACCGACCGCGAGCCGGTACGTGCGCCCGTCGACGACCTCCGGGGCCGACCACACGACGCTGCGGGTCGCCTTCGTCGGCGTGAACGTCACGAGCACCTCGTCGTCCTCGCCGAGGACGTGGACGACCTGCCCGGCGTCGATCGCCTCGTCGCTCGTCAGCGCGACGAACGACTGCGGGCTGTCCGCCGCGGGGGTCTGGAGCATGTCCGCGGGGCCGGCGGCGAGGAGCACCCCGCCGCTCGTCGTGAAGGTCCCGTTGACGTCGAGGGCCCCGTTGCCGCCGCGGGTCGGCCCCTGGACGACGACGGTGCCACCGCTGATCGTCAGGTCACCGTTGGAGTCGAGGCCGTCGCCCTCGGCGTCGAGCACGAGCGTGCCGCCGCTCACCCGCACCGCGACGCCCTCGATCGCCTCCATCGGCGCGTCGTCCTGGGGCGAGGACCCGTTGACGGCGTCGTCCGTCGCGACGACCCGGACGTCACCCCCGCTGACCTCGACCACCGTGCCCTCGAGGCCCTCGACGCTGCGGGTGACGTCGACGCTGCCGCCGCTGATCGCGAGGCCCGCCTCGGCGTGCAGCGCGTCGTCGCCGGCCGCGGCCCGCAGGGTGCCCCCGGTGACGGTGAGGTTCCCCTCGGAGTGCAGGGCGTCGTCCGCCGCGTCGACGTCGAGGGAACCGCCGCCGACGGTGACGGTCGTCCCGGCGGTCATCCCCTTCGGGCTGACCTCGTCGGTGACGGACGCCGCCGCGGCCGCACCCCCGCCCGCCGAGAGCGTCGCCTCACCGCCGGCGACGAGCACGTCGGTCGCCGCGGTCACGGCGTCGTCCCCGCTCGTCACCGACAGGCTGCCGCCCAGCAGGACGACGTAGCCGCGGGTCGCGTCGTCGTCCCGGTCGGACTTCAGGCCGTCGCCCGCGGCCTCGACCCCGATGCTCGCGTCGACGACGACGAGCGCGTCCTTGCCGCGCAGCCCGTCGTCCGCCGCGGTCACCTGGATGCGGCCGGAGTGCAGGACGAGGTCGTCGTTCGACGCGATCGCGTCGTTGCTGCTGCCGGCGACGGTGAGTGCACCGGGCCCGGTGATCGTGAGGTCGGCCGTCGAGAAGAGCGCGGCGTCGGCCACGTCGTCGCGGTCGGCGTGCTCCACGGGGTCCGCGAGGGAGCTCTGCGTGCCCTCGGGGAGCGCGACGACGACCTCCTCCGCGGCGCGCACCTGCAGCGGGGACGTCGTGCCCGACGTGATCGAGACGTCGTCGAGCACGAGCGTCACCTGCGCGGTGTCGTCGGTGTCGACGACGACCTGCCCGTCGTCGAGCGTGCCGGACAGCACGTACGTACCCGCCGCGGTGACGGTGACCGTCGTGCCGTCGACCTCGACGCCGTCGCCGTCGGTGCGCACGTCGTCGCCGTCGAGGCTGACGCGGGTCGCGGACGCCTCGTCCCACGTGAGGTCGGAGTCGACCCAGTCGTGGTTCGCCGCGATCTCCTCCTCGACCGACCTCCCGGCGTCGGCGGGGTCGGCGGGAGAGGAGGTGGTGTCGTCGTCCGGGGTGCAGGCCGTGAGCAGCGCGGCCGCGAGGGCGGCCGGCAGCCAGAGGCGGGTGGTGGTGCGTCGCATGGTGCTCCGTTCCAGCGGGTGCCGTGGCGGGTGGTGGTCGGTGAGGCCCGGGCGCGCGGTCAGGCGCCGTCGATCGCCGGCAGCACCCACCTGTCCAGCGTGCGCCGCCAGCGCGTCGCGGGCAGGTCGGGGTCGAGGGCGGCGAGCCCGGTCGCGAACTTCGAGAACCGCACCGGGCGGTGGCCGGCGCGCCACAGCAGCCGGTCGGCGGCGCAGGGCGTCGAGCCGGTCTTCGTCTCGACGACGGCGAGCCCGACGAGCCGTGCCGGGTCCGTGGTGGGACCGTCGGCCGGCAGCGACCACGCGAGGTCGGTGTCGACCGTCACCCGGGCCGGTGCCGAGCCGTCGGGGCCGGGCAGCAGGAGCGTCGTGCGGCGGTAGCGCGTGGTGAGCGCGGGAGCGAGGACCGCCCCGGGAGGCAGCTCGACCCCCGCGGCGTCGAGCGCCGGGACGACGAGCGGGCGCGGGTCCTCGTCGGCGCCGCACGGCAGCCGGGTCTTCACCGTCACCCCGCGCGGGCCGCGGGTCTTCACCTCGACGGCGCCCGCCCCGCTGTCGAGGTAGCGGCGGGTGCGCACCTTGAGACGACGTCGGCGGCCGTGGGCGGCGCCGAGATAGCTCAGCCGGGCGGGGGTGTCGAGGTAGACCGACTCGTACCGGAAGTCGGTGCGGCCGTCGACGCGCAGCACCCGGACGCCCGCACCGAGGTCGTCGAGGAGCGTGAGCAGGTCGCAGGGGACGAGGTACTTGCGGTCGACGCGGGTCTGCAGGCCCGCGCGGCTGGTGAGCTCGTCGAGCGTCACCGTCGGCAGGTGGGCGGTGGCGAGCTTGCCCGCCGTCGTGCCCGTCGTGAGGAGGCTCATGCCGCCACCTCCCGCGCGGTCTCACCGGTGCGGCCCTGCGCGCCGACGGCCGTGCGGTCGAGCGAGTACCGCACCTCCACCCACGTCGTGTCGTTGACGAGGTCGAGCCGCTGCACGTCCACCGCGTGCACACGTGCTCCGAGCAGCCCCTCGAGGTGCGCGACGAGCTCGGGCTCCGAGGTGATCGCCCGGTCGACGACGACCGTCTGCGACCGCAGCCGGCGCAGCAGCCGCGGGGAGTCCCCGACGGCCATGACGAGCACGACGAGCGCCATGAGCGCGACCGCCACCGGGACCGAGCCCGCCCCGAGGCCGCCGACGAGCCCCAGCGCGAGCGAGGAGAAGTAGTACGCGACCTCGCGCTGCCCGAGCTCGGTCGAGCGCAGCCGGATGATCGAGAGCACACCGAAGAGGCCGAGCCCCAGCCTGGCGCCGACCGTCGTCGACCCGAGGGCCGCGCTCACCGCGACGACGCCGACGTTGACCCCGAGGTAGGCGACGACGAGGTCGCGGCGGTGGTGCCGCGGCACGTAGAGGCCGAACGTGAGGATCGTGACGGCGACGAGGTCGGCCGCGAGGAGGGCGAGGTCGGGCACGGTGCGCTCCCGGGGGGTCGGGCTCACCTGACGGTCAGGTGGTCGCCTCCATGGAGCCGCACCGGTCTGTGCCCCCGCTGTGGGCGGGCTGTCCCCGGGCTGTCGGCCGGCCGCTCACCTGCACCGACGCGGGGAGGCGGCGCTCAGGCGCCTCGCGCGTCCTGTGCGTGGCGCGCGTCGAGGGCGGTGTCGAGGTCCTCGAGGAGGCGACGGCACTCCTCGACGTCCCACGGCGTGCCCGCGAGCTCGAACTCGAAGAGCACCGGCCGGCCCGACCGCTCGGCGATCTCGCGGGCCGCCTTCTGGTAGTACCGCCCGAAGTTGCGGTTGCCCGAGCCCATGACGCCGACGAGCAGCCGCCGGTTGTGCGCCGAGCGCAGGAAGCGGCGCACCGCCTCGGGGACGGTGTCGTTCGCGTCGTTGCCCGTCTTGTACGACGGCGTGAGCAGCACCCACGGCCCGTCGACCTCGCTGCGCCGCACCTCGCGCACGGACAGGTCGTGCACCGGGCGGTCGAGGCGCTCGGCGAAGGAGCGGACGAGGCCGCTGCTCGACGAGTAGAAGTAGACGGGGGTGGCACGCACCGTCCCAGCCCACCGCGTCGGGGCGGGGGCCGGGACGGACGATGGTCCCGGGGGCGGGTCCGCCCTGTGGAGGTCGGCCGGTCAGCCCAGCCGGTCGGACGCGATCGCCGCGCCCTCGACGAGCGCCTCGAGCTTCGCCCACGCGATCTGCTGGTGGACGCGCCCACCGAGGCCGCAGTCGGTCGAGGCGATGACGTTCTGCGGCCCGACGCGCGAGGCGAACCGCTCGATGCGCTCGGCGACGAGCTCGGGGTGCTCGACGACGTTCGTCGCGTGCGAGACGACCCCGGGCAGGATCTTCGCGCCGGCGGGCAGCGTGACGTCGTCCCACACCCGGTACTCGTGCTCGTGGCGGACGTTCGCCGCCTCGAAGGAGAACTCCCCGGCGTGCACCTCGAGCATCGTCGCGACGATGTCCTTCATCGGCAGGTCGGTGGTGTGCGGGCCGTGCCAGGAGCCCCAGCACAGGTGGAAGCGGATGCGGTCCTTCGGCAGGTCGCGCAGCGCGTGGTTGAGCGCCTCGACGCGCAGCGCGGTGAACGCGAGGTAGTCGTCGAGGGACGGCTCGGGCTCGATCTGGTCCCAGTTCTCGGCGATCGACGGGTCGTCGATCTGCAGCACGAGGCCGGCGTCGATGATCGCCCGGTACTCCTCGCGCAGCGCGTCCGCCCAGGCGAAGAGGTAGGCGCGGTCGTCGCGGTAGTACTCGTCGGCGATGCGCGCGGCCGAACCCGGGGCGATCGCGGTGACGAAGCCGGTCGAGGCCCCCGCGGCGTCGAGCGCGGTGCGGAGGTTGGCGACGTCGGCGGCGACGGCGGCCTGGCCGGTGTACGTCAGCGGGCCGGTGCACTTGGGGTGGCTCGTCGGTGCCTCGCCCGACATGACGCCGGAGGTCGGGTCGTCGTACGCCGCGGCGAAGAGCTGGTGGTCGCGGCGGTGGACGAAGCCCGTCGTCCGCAGGTTCCCCGGCTCGGAGAGGTGACGGCCGACGGCCCACTCCATCGTCGTGTCGAGCTCGAGCCCGCCGGTGCGCGCGAACGAGTACGACCACCACGCGCCGAAGTCGACGGGGCTGCTCATCGCCTTGCCGTACTCGCCGTCGCCGGGGACGGTGATGCCGAGGTCCACCTGGCGGCGGACGAGCGCGACGACCTGCTCGCGCAGGAAGTCGTCCCAGTCCTCGCGGGGGCGGCCGGCGGCGCGGTCGGCGTTGGCGGCGACGAGCTCGGGGGTGCGGGGCAGGGACCCGGCGTGCGTGGTGCTGATGGTCACGTGGCGGATGCTACGGCGGCACCCCGGCACCGGGACGCGGCCGCCCACGTGTCAGCACCGTGTCGTGCAATGTGAGGCAGGGCCGTGACTTCGGCGTCCGGATCGCCCTAGGTTGTCGGAGCAGTCCGGTTCCCGGACCACCGTCCGGCGGACGTGCGCGACGCGCGGCCGTCCGGTCGCGCGTCACCGGTGAGAAGGGGACACCAACGTGACAGCTCGACGGACGACGGCGCTCGCCGGCACCCTCGCGGCGCTCGTGATCGGCAGCAGCGCCCTGCTCGCACCACCCGCCCTCGCCCACGGCCCGGGCGGCAAGCCCGGCCCTGGCCCGGGCCACGGCCACAGCCGCGGCATCGACGAGGAGCGGTTCGCCTCGAAGGTGACGACCCGTGGCGTGTTCCGCCACCTCGAGGAGCTCCAGCGCATCGCCGACCGCAACGACGGCAACCGGGCGGCGTTCACCGACGGCTACGAGGAGAGCGCGCGGTACGTCGAGCGCACCCTCAAGAAGGCCGGCTACACGACGACACGTGACCCGTTCACGGTCGACTTCGAGGTCGTCGACGCCGCAACGGCGACGCTCGGCACGGGCGAGGTCCTCGAGGTCGACCAGATGCAGTACTCCCCGAGCACCGCCGAGGGGGGCGTCACCGCGGACGTCTCGGTGCCGGCGGTCGCGACCGGGTGCACGCCGGAGGCCTGGGAGGGGGTCGAGGTGGCCGGGACGATCGCGGTCGTCAGCCGCGGCGACTGCCCCTTCGCGCAGAAGGCCGTCGTCGCGGACGAGGCCGGTGCCGCGGGGCTCGTCGTCTACAACAACGCCGGGGAGCTGTTCGCCGGGACGCTCGGCGAGGAGGGGCTCGTCGACATCCCGGTGGCGAGCCTCAGCCAGTCCGACGGCGAGGCGATCGTCGCGGCCGTGGCGCAGGGCACGGTCTCCCTCACGCTCGACGTGCGGTTCCACGTCGAGCAGCGCGAGAGCTTCAACGTCCTCGCCGAGACACGCACCGGACGGGACGACAACGTCGTCGTGCTCGGCGCGCACCTCGACGGCGTCGAGGAGGGCCCGGGCATCAACGACAACGGGACCGGCTCGGCGACGCTCCTCGAGGTGGCGGTGCAGCTCGCCAAGGAGAAGAAGCACGACAACACCGTGCGGTTCGCGTGGTGGGGCGCCGAGGAGCTCGGGCTCATCGGGTCGACGGCGTACGTCGACGAGCTCGCGACGCAGGAGGGTGAGCTCGACCGCATCGCGACGTACCTCAACTTCGACATGATCGGCTCGCCGAACTACATCATCGGCGTGTACGACGCCGACCAGTCGACGTACCCCGCCCCGGAGGGTGTGCCGGTGCCCGAGGGCTCGGCGCAGACCGAGGCCGTCTTCACCGGGTACTTCGACAGCATCGGCCAGCCGTGGGTCGACACGGAGTTCTCGGGCCGCTCGGACTACCAGGCGTTCATCGAGAACGGCATCCCGGCGTCCGGGCTGTTCACCGGGGCCGACGACGTGAAGACCGAGGAGGAGGTCGCCCTGTTCGGCGGCACCGCCGGCATCATCCACGACCCGAACTACCACTCCCCGGCGGACGACCTGTCGAACGTCAACCGTGAGGCGCTCGGCATCATGGCGAAGGCCGTGGCCTTCGCGACCGCGAGCCTCGCGAACGACACCTCGGCGATCAACGGGGTCTCCGGGCCGGGGGACCAGGGCCACCACCACGGTCCCTGGAAGCCGGGCAAGGGCAAGAAGCACTGGCACGGGCACGAGCGCGGCGCGGACCAGCGCGCCGCCTGACGTCCCTCGACGACCCGGGCGCCCGCTGCGGTGCCCGGGTCGTCGCACGTCGTCGTGCGCTCCGGGGTCCCGCTCGTTGCCCGTCTCGTCCTTGGCGTGGCCGCCCAGCCCCGCATCGGACGGGGACATCCTGCCCCTCCGCCGAGCGCTTGCCAAGCCCCTTCATGACCTGGTCTTGACCTGGCGGCATCTCGACCCCAAGAGCGCCCCACGTGGGGACCGGGCGATGCGGGAAATGTGAAGATTCTCACCGAGGGCTGGCGCGCCGCCGTCCGGTCGGAGCAGGATGCGAGTCCGGCCGCCCAGCCTCGCGCCAACGGACCCCTGGCGCTCCCGCCTGCCGACGCGCACCGTCGCTCCTCGGCGCCTCCCGGCCTCCGTGCGCCCGCTCCCTCCCGCTC
>JAEXEM010000436.1 GCA_023401045.1 Actinomycetes bacterium | reverse complement strand
CCTCCGGGGGGGGGGGCAGGTGGCCCTCGGCGAGGGGGCGGGGCACGGTCGTCTGCACCGTGCCTCCGAGGCGCTGCGTGGCGAGCACGTCGCGCCCGGCGACGAACTGCTCGACGGCCACGGCCGGCCCGGTGACGGACACCCCTTCGGCGCGCAGCGACTCGGCGTCCTGCGCGACGAGCACGCGGCCGCGGTCGAGGACGACGACGTCCTCGAGCATCCGCTCGATCTCCCCGATGAGGTGGCTGGAGAGCACGATGGTCCGCGGGTGCTCGGCGTAGTCGGCGAGCAGGGCGTCGTAGAACGCGTACCGGCTGGGGGCGTCGAGGCCGAGGTGGACCTCGTCGAGGACGGTGAGCGGGGCACGCGAGGCGAGCCCCACGACGATGCCTGCGGCCGACCGCTTGCCGCGCGAGAGCTTCGACGGTGCGCGCCGCAGGTCGAGCTCGAAGACGTCGACGAGCTCGGCCGCGAGCGCGTGGGAGAAGTGCGGCCGGGCTCCGGCGGCGTACTCGAGGCTCTGCCGCAGCGGCAGGTCGCTCAGCAGGTCGCCCGACTCGCGCAGGAAGCACACGCCCGGCACGACGCGCTCGTTCTCCCAGGGCTCCTCGCCGTCGACGAGCACACGGCCGGCCGTGGGCCGACGGAACGCCGCGGTCAGCGCCCCGAGGGTGGACTTGCCGGACCCGTTGCGTCCGAGCAGACCGGTGATGACCCCGGGGCGGATGGTGAGGCTGACGTCGTCGAGGGCGACGACGTCGCCGTAGCGCTGGGTCACGTGGTCGACCTCGACGCCCCAGGCGGTGGTCGTCGTCATCGTGCGTCCTCCTCGGGTGCGTCGCGGTGGTCGGCGGCGGCACGGGCGCGGAGCCGGGCGACGACGTCCTCGACGTCGATGCCGAGGACGCGGGCCGCGTCGGCCACGGGGTCGACGGTGTCGGCGAAGAAGCTCTCGCGGGCCTCGGCGACGAGGCGCTCACGGGCCCCCGGGGCGACGAACATGCCGACGCCGCGGCGCTTGTAGAGCACCCCCTCGTCGACGAGCTGCGCGAAGGCCTTCGCCGCCGTCGCCGGGTTGATGCGGAACGTCGTGGCGTACTGCGTCGTCGACATGACCTGCTCCTCGGCCGCCAGGGCGCCGGAGAGCACGTCCTGCCTGATCTGGTCCGCGATCTGCAGGTAGACGGGGTCACGTCCGTCGAACACGGCTACCCCTCCCTGCTGGTTCTGTGGTTCATTACTCGACTAATGAACCACAGAACCTGGGCACACCACAACCCCTCCCGGCGAACCGGCAGGGAGAGCCCGGGCAGGGGCGTCAGGAGGAGACGACGGGGGCGTCAGGAGGAGACGACGGCGCAGCGGTCCGCGGACGCGGACCCGGCAGTGGCACGGGCGAGCAGGGCACGCAGGGCGTCACGGTCGGCCGGCGGCAGGTCCGCCAGCACCTCGTCCTCCGCGGCGGCGATGCGGCTCTCGACGTCGGCGAGCACGGTGCGCCCGGCGTCGGTGGCGGCGATGCGCCGCACCCGGCGGTCGGCCGGGTCCGCGCAGCGCTCGACGAGCCCGGCGCCGCACAGGTCGTCGAGGAGGTACGTCATCACCGTGCGGTCGATGCCGAGGTGCGCGGCGAGCGCGGCCTGCGACGGCGGCTCGGCGGCCGTCGCGGCGGTGTGGAGCAGGTGGTACCCGCGCGGACCTGCGGGGATGCCGTCGAGGACGGGCCCGACGGCCGCGCGCCAGCGCGCCAGCAACGCGCCGAGCTGCCAGCCCAGGTCGTCGGCGGTGCGGGTCGCGTCGTCCGTCACGTGCGTCAGCATACCCGTGGTGACGGAGATCGTCTGTCGTGCATATGATCTTGGTCATCCACGACCTGGAGGACGCCATGACCGACTACGGGCACGAGCTGCAGCTCGGCACGTTCCTCACCCCCCAGAACGCCGACCCGCAGACCCCCGTCACGCTCGCCGTCCTCACCGAGGAGGTGGGCCTCGACCTCGTCACCTTCCAGGACCACCCGTACCAGCCGTCGTTCCTCGACACCTGGACGCTGCTGTCCTGGGTGGCCGCCCGCACCGAGCGCGTGCACCTCTCGGGCAACGTCCTCAACCTGCCGCTGCGCCCCCCGGCCGTCCTCGCGCGCGCCGTCGCGAGCCTCGACCTCCTCTCCGGCGGGCGTGTCGAGCTCGGCATCGGTGCCGGGGCCTTCTGGGACGCGATCGAGGCGATGGGGACGCCACGGCTCACGCCGCCGGAGTCCGTCGAGGCGCTCGAGGAGGCGATCGACGTCATCCGCGCCCTGTGGGACACCGACGGGCGGGGGCCGTTGCGCGTCGGCGGTGAGCACCACCGGCTCGCGGGGGCCAAGCGCGGCCCGGCACCCGCGCACGACGTCGGCATCTGGGTCGGTGCGTACAAGCCGCGGATGCTGCGGCTCGTCGGCCGCAAGGCCGACGGCTGGCTGCCCTCCTACGGCTACATGCAGCCCGGCGACCTCGCCCGGGGCAACGCCACGATCGACGAGGCGGCGACGGCGGCCGGCCGCGACCCGCGCGAGGTCCGCCGCCTCCTCAACGTCCAGGGGCGCTTCTCCCCCACCGCGGGCAGCGGTCTCGACGGCCCGCCCGAGCAGTGGGTCGACGAGCTCGTGCGGCTCGCGCTCGAGGACGGCGTCGGCACGTTCGTCCTCGCCACCGACGACCCGCGCACCATCCAGACCTTCGGCGAGCAGGTCGCCCCGGCCGTCCGCGAGCAGGTCGCCGCCGAGCGGGCCACCACCGGCACCGCGACCGGCCCCGTGCGCAGCGCCGCCGCGCTCGCCCGCCGCGTCGAGGGCATCGACTACGACTC
>JAEXEM010000315.1 GCA_023401045.1 Actinomycetes bacterium | reverse complement strand
GCGCTGCCGATCGCCACGGCCGCCGCCGCGGTGAGGCGCTCGACGGCGAGCACCGGGTCGGCGATGGGCGGGGTCGTGCGGGCGCGGGCCCGGGCGCGCTTGCGCTTGGCCTGGTACTGCGCCTGGTCGGCGCGCCGGAAGAGGTGACGCGCCTCGACCGAGCCCATGACGGCGGTCGAGGCGATGCCGTAGGAGATCGCCGCACCGTGCGGCAGCGGGAACTTCGCGACCGTGCTCGCC
The DNA here is from genome assembly GCA_023401045.1 of Actinomycetes bacterium. Taxonomy (GTDB): domain Bacteria; phylum Actinomycetota; class Actinomycetes; order Actinomycetales; family Cellulomonadaceae; genus Cellulomonas. The sequence goes on along the minus strand of JAEXEM010000315.1, from coordinate 3,178 downwards.
ATCGCCGTGGCGACCGCCTCGCGCGGGGTGTCGACCGTGACGAGGCAGAACTCGTCGCCGCCGATGCGCGCCGCGGTGGCGCCGGGGATGGCGTCGGCGGCGCGACGCAGCACGTCGGCCACCGCGCGCAGGAGGTCGTCGCCCGCGTCGTGGCCGAGCTCGTCGTTGACCCGCTTGAGGCCGTCGACGTCGCACATGACGACGCAGGTCTCCCGACCTGACGCGAGCGCGAGCTCGGCTGCCTGGTCGGCGGTGCGCCGGTTCGCCAGCCCGGTGAGCGCGTCGTCGGCGATGATGTGCCGCATCTGCTGCTCGAGGTCGACCCGGGCGATCGCCCCGGCGGCCAGGGCCGCGAGCACCTCCGCCGTCGCGACGTCGTCGACGTGGAACCGGGGGTCCTCGATGCTGCGGACGACGGTGAGCTGACCCCAGACGACGTCGTTGACGACGATCGGGGACGTGAGGGCCGAGGCGGCACCGACCTCGCGGAGCAGCTCGACCTCGATCCGGTCCCCGGCGGAGGTGTCACCCGGGCGGACCGAGCGGCCGTGCGCGTCGAACGCGTTGGCGATCCAGCTCTCGCGGTTGCGCAGGAGGGCGCGCAGCGCCGGCCGGTCCTCCGCGCGGTACGTCGCGGCGAGGAAGGCGTGCGCACGCGGGTCGTTGACCGGCGGCTCGAGGTGGAGGACCCGGCACGTCTCCTGCGAGATGCGGCAGACCGCGCACGAGTCGGCACCGAGCACGTCGAGCGCGGCCTGGGCGACGACGGCGACGACGTCCTCGATGCGGCGGCACGCGTCGAGGCGGTGCGCCGCGATCGCGAGCCCGCGCACGCCGCCGAGGTCCGCAGCCGAGAGACCCCCTCGGTGCGCACCTTTGGCGGTCATGCCCCTGCGCGTCACAGGGATCATCATCAGGCCTCGACGCCTCCTGCGCCGAGAACGTTGCCGTGAGAGGTCCGTGAGATCACTCGTCCGGCGACGGGTGACAACCGTTCGCCACCACCCCCGTCTCAGGTGATGGAAACGTTTCGTCGCCTTGTCGGGCGCCGGGGCCGTCCCCACGCTGGGCCCTCTACGCCCGATCCGGGCGTGCCGGTGCACCCCGCGGCCCCCGCCGCCGCCCGCGCGAGAGGGATATCCAGACATGCCCAGACGAACCTCCACCCGACGGCCCCTGGGGCGGGTGGCCATCGCGGTCGGCATCGCCGCCGGCCTCGTGGTCCTCCCGACGGCCGCCCAGGCGCACGGCGGGCTGACGAACCCCGCCACCCGCACCTACCAGTGCTACGAGGACGGTCGCCGTGGCGGTGAGGCCGCGGGCGAGTCCGGCAACATGCGCCCGACCAACCCGGCGTGCGTCAACGTCCTCGCGAAGGACGGCACCTACTCCTTCTACAACTGGTTCGGCAACCTGCTCGGCACCATCGCCGGGCGGCACGAGACCATCGCCGACGGCAAGCTCTGCGGCCCCGACTCGAAGTTCAACGCGTACAACACGCCGAGCTCGTCGTGGCCGACGACGCGCGTCTCGCCCGGGCAGCGCATGACCTTCCAGTACGCCGCGAACGCCAAGCACCCGGGCTGGTTCACGACGTGGATCACGAAGGACGGCTGGAACCAGAACGAGCCGATCGGCTGGGACGACCTCGAGCCCGCGCCGTTCGACCGTGTGCTCGACCCGCCGCTGCGCGCCGGCGGCCCCGCGGGTGACGAGTACTACTGGAGCGTCACGCTGCCGTCGAACAAGAGCGGCAAGCACGTGCTCTTCAACATCTGGGAGCGCACCGACAGCCCCGAGTCCTTCTACAACTGCGTCGACGTCGACTTCGGCGGCGGCGGCCCCGTGCCGACGCCCACCCCGACGGTTCTCCCGACCCCGACCCCGACGCCCACGCCCACCCCGACCCCGACGCCGACCGTGACGCCGATCCCGACCCCGACGCCCACCCCGACGCCGACGGTCAGCCCGACCCCGACGCCCACGGGCGACACCTGCGAGATCGAGGTCGACGTCACCAACGCGTGGCAGGGCGGCTTCCAGGGCAACGTCACGGTGTTCAACGCGACGATGGAGCCTGTCAACGGCTGGGAGGTCGTCTGGTCCTGGACCAACGGCGAGCAGATCACGCAGGCCTGGAGCTCGGTGACGACCCAGACCGGCTCGACCGTCACGGCCCGCAACGCCGACTGGAACCGGACGATCCAGCACCACAACGCGGTGCAGTTCGGCTTCATCGGCTCCGGCACGCCGAAGGACGTCACGGCGGCCACCCTCAACGGGAAGCCGTGCACCGTCCGCTGACGCAGCGGTAGCACCACGGACCGACCCGACGCGCTCGCACCCTCGTGGTGCGGGCGCGTCGGTGCGTCCGCGCGGGGAGAGCGCGCGGGAAGCAGGGGGGCGCGGACGGAGAGTGAGGACGCGCCGTCAGGACTGTGCGGTGATCGGGCCCGTGCCGCGCACGTGGACCGGCACGCCGTGCACCCGTCGCGGCACCCCGAGCCGACGGGCGGCGGCGTCGTCGCCGAGCACGCGCACGAGCACGCCGTAGCCGTCGTCGTCGGGGGCGATGCCGATGCCGGTCACGCCGTCGCGACCGTCGAGGGCGGCCTTGAGCTCGTCCTTGGCTCGTCGGGCCTCGTCGAGACCGGCCACCTCGTCACCTCCCGGCCGCCGGTCGGCCCGGACGGCGCTCGTCTCATGCGAGGAGCGTCGCGTCCAGCGCCTCGAGGACGGCGTCGATGGGGTTGCAGTACGTGAGTCCACGTCCATTCTCGCCCCCCGACTCCGACCCGGCAAAGAGCAGCCCGAGCGCGACCCCGTCCTCGCGGTAGACGAGCGAGCCGGAGTCGCCGCCGCGGGAGAACGCGTCGGTGCCGATGCCCTCGATCTCGATCTGGTCGTCGAAGCGCAGGTTGCCGAGCTCCTCGCCGTAGCCGACGAGGACGTCGTCGAGCTCGATCGCCGTCACCCGCCCGGCCGTGACGGCCGTCGTGCGGCCGACCTTGCCGACCTTCTCACCACCGACCGCGCGTGCCGTCGTCGTCACGGCGCCAACGGGGTACGTCGCGTCGACGACGCTCTCGTCGAGGAGGGCGACCGCGGCGTCGACCGTCGCCGTCCGGCCCCGCTCGAGCGGCGCGAACGCCGCGAGCGTGCCGACGCGGTCGGCCGG
>JAEXEM010000297.1 GCA_023401045.1 Actinomycetes bacterium | reverse complement strand
CCCTCGCCGAGGCGGTCGCGGACGACGAGCGCCGCGCCGCCTGGGCCGCCGCCGCCCCCGAGGTCGCGGGTCGTTACGGCTGGCCGACAGCGGCGCGACGGTTCCTCGACGTCTACGCGGCCGCTGCCGCTCGGCGCTGACCCGGAGCGTCACCGGGCCGGGGAGGGCGGCGGCACATGCGCCGCCCACGGTGCCGGGACGGCCGCGCCCTGCCCCGCGCACGGCTGCGGAGGTCCTCGTCCGCCGGGCTCAGGGGACGGACGTCCCTGCGCCGCCCGGCGCGTGCTGCGGCAGGATGAACCCATGACCTACACCCTCGTGCTGCTCCGCCACGGCGAGAGCGAGTGGAACGCCAAGAACCTGTTCACCGGCTGGGTGGACGTGCCCCTGTCGGAGAAGGGCGTCGAGGAGGCCAAGCGCGGCGGCACGCTGCTCACCGACGCGGGCGTCCTGCCGGACGTCGTCCACACGTCGCTGCTGCGTCGTGCCATCACGACGGCGAACTACGCGCTCGACGCCGCCGACCGCCTGTGGATCCCGGTGCGGCGCTCGTGGCGCCTCAACGAGCGCCACTACGGCGCCCTGCAGGGCAAGAACAAGAAGCAGACGCTCGAGGAGTACGGCGAGGAGCAGTTCATGCTCTGGCGCCGCTCGTACGACGTCCCGCCGCCGGAGATCGAGCTCGGCTCGGAGTTCTCGCAGGACACCGACCCGCGCTACGCCGGTGAGCCGATCCCGCGCACCGAGGCGCTCGCCCAGGTGCTCGTCCGCGCGCTGCCGTACTGGGAGTCCGCGATCGTGCCGGACCTCGCCGAGGGGAAGACCGTCCTCGTCGCGGCGCACGGCAACTCGATCCGCGCGCTCGTCAAGCACCTCGACGACGTCGACGAGAAGACCATCGCGGGGATCAACATCCCCACGGGCATCCCGCTCGTCTACCACCTCGACCCCGAGACGCTGAAGCCGACGAACCCCGGCGGCACCTACCTCGACCCCGAGGCCGCCGCCGAGGCGATCGCGGCCGTCGCGAACCAGGGTCGCTGACCGGCCGTCCTCCGGGACAGCACGACGCCCCGCCGCACCTCGTGCGGCGGGGCGTCGTCGTCATGACGGGGCGCCCGCCCCCTCCCCGGTGCGGGCGCCCCGTGCTCGTGGTGCGGCCGTGCGGTCAGCGCGGCCGGACCGCCGCGGGGTCGAGCGCGTCCGCGAGGTCGCCCGTGACGAGGTAGACCATGCGGCGGGCCACCGAGACGCCGTGGTCGCCGAAGCGCTCGTAGTACCGGCCGAGCAGCGTGACGTCGACGGTCTCCTGCGTCGTGTGCTCCCAGCCGCCCGAGAGCATCGCCGCGAACGTGTCGGCGTGCAGGGTGTCGAGCAGGTCGTCGTCCTGCTGGATCGACTCCGCGAGCGCCATGTCCCGCGTCTCGAGCAGCGTCGTCACGCGGCGGGCGACGCGCACGGCGGCGTCCTGCATCTGCGTGAACATCGGCTCGAGACCGGCCGGCACCGCGACGACGGGGTAGCGGGCCCGCGCGACCTGGGCGACGTGCCGCGCGAGGTCGCCCATGCGCTCGAGCGACGCGCTCATCCGCAGCGCCGAGACGACGACGCGCAGGTCGGTCGCGACCGGCTGCTGCTGCGCGAGCAGGCGCACGCAGCGGTCGTCGAGGTCACGCTCGAGCGCGTCGATCGCGAGGTCGTCGGCGATGACCGACTCCGCCAGCTGGAGGTCGGCGGTGAGCAGCGCGATGCCCGCGCTCGTCACGGCCTGCTCGACCCGGCTGCTCATCGCCACCAGGTCCTCGCCGAGCTGGGTGAGCTCGGCCTCGAAGATGTCCCGCATCAGCTCCCTCTCCGGTCCACGACTGCGCCCGCCACGGTGGCACGCGTCGGTGAACGAGCGGGACCCGGCAGGTGAACGCCCGGCGGCGGTTCGGCGTCCGGGGCCGGGTCCGCGCCGGAGGTCCGCAGGACGAGCCTAGGGTGGCGTCGTGGAGTGGATCCTGGACGCCGCGCCGTTCGTCGCGGGCCTCGTCGGGGTGGCCGTCGGGGCCGTCGCCGGTGCCGCCTTCCGGTGGAGCGACCGCGAGCTGCACACGGTGCCGCCGCAGGCCGAGCGTGAGCTCGACGACGGGCTCGTGCGCGCGCTCGCGGTGCTGCGGTCCGCGGCCGTCGTGCTCGGCGAGGCGGACGACGTCGTCCGGGCCAGCCCGCCGGCTCACGCGCTCGGTCTCGTGCGCGACAGCCGGCTCGTCCACGCGTCGATGCGCGACATGGTCGACGAGGTGCGCCGCACCGGCGTCATCCTCGACGAGGAGCTCGACGTGCCGCGCGGCCCGGTCGGTGCCGGGCGGCTGCTGCTGCAGGTGCGCGTCGCACCGGTGACCCCGACCCACGTGCTCGTCCTCGCCGAGGACCTCACGCAGGCGCGCCGGCTCGACGCGATCCGCCGCGACTTCGTCGTCAACGTCTCGCACGAGCTGAAGACGCCGATCGGCGCACTGTCGCTGCTCGCGGAGACCGTCGAGGACGCCGCCGACGACCCGGAGGCGGTGCGCCTGTTCAGCGGCCGGATGCGGGCCGAGGCCTCCCGGCTCTCGCTGCTCGTCCACGAGATCATCGAGCTGTCCCGCCTCCAGGTCGCCGGCGCCCTCGAGGAGGTCGCGCCCGTCGAGATCGACGAGGTCGTCGCCGAGGCGGTCGACCGGGCCCGCACCCGGGCGGAGGCCAAGCGGCAGCGCATCGTCACCGGCGGGGACGACGGTGTCGTCGTCTTCGGCGACCACAACCTCCTCGTCACCGCGGTGCGGAACATGCTCGACAACGCCGTGGCGTACTCCCCGGAGGGCACCCGGGTGAGCGTCGGTGTCCGGCGCAGCGGCCACCTCGTCGAGCTCGCCGTCGTCGACGAGGGCGTCGGGATCGCCCCGGACGAGCAGGAACGCGTCTTCGAGCGCTTCTACCGCGTCGACCCCGCCCGCTCGCGCGACACCGGCGGCACCGGCCTCGGGCTGTCGATCGTCAAGCACGTCGCGGCGGACCACGGCGGCGACGTCACGGTGTGGTCCCAGCCCGGCCGCGGCTCGACGTTCACCCTCCGCCTGCCGGTCGCCGAGCAGCGCCCCCCCGACCCGGCGCCGGCCGGCGACCCGGTCGTCGCCCCCGACGCGGGCCCGACCGCCCGCACCCGTCCGACCTCCCCGAGGAGCACCACGTGACCCGCATCCTGCTCGTCGAGGACGAGGAGTCGTACCGCGACCCCCTGTCCTACCTGCTCGGCCGCGAGGGGTACGAGGTCGTCACCGCCGCGACCGGCCCGGACGCGCTCGACCGCTTCGCCGAGGGCGGCGCCGACCTCGTGCTGCTCGACCTCATGCTCCCCGGCATGCCCGGCACCGACGTGTGCCGCCTGCTGCGCGCCGAGTCGGACGTCCCGGTCATCATGCTCACCGCCAAGGACGACGAGATCGACAAGGTCGTCGGGCTCGAGCTCGGCGCCGACGACTACGTGACGAAGCCGTACTCCTCGCGCGAGCTGCTCGCGCGCATCCGGGCGGTGCTGCGCCGCCGGGAGGCCGCGCGTCCGGCTCCCGAGGGTGACGACGGCGACGGGGCGCTCACCGTCGGGCCGGTCCGCATGGACGTCGACCGGCACACCGTGCACGTCGACGGCGAGCTCGTGCCGTTCCCCCTCAAGGAGTTCGAGCTGCTCGAGCTGCTGCTGCGCAACCCCGGGCGGGTGCTCACGCGCGGGCAGCTCATCGACCGGGTGTGGGGCTCGGACTACGTCGGGGACACGAAGACGCTCGACGTCCACGTCAAGCGCATCCGCGCGAAGATCGAGGCCGACCCGTCGAACCCGGTTCTTCTCACGACGGTGCGCGGGCTCGGCTACAAGCTCGCGGACGGCACCGAGGACTGAGCTCCCCGGCCCGAGCGGGAGCGGGGGCCGGCCGGCCCGGCCGCATCCGTCGACGAGCGTTCACCCGGGGTTCACCCGGGCCCGGGGGAGCGGTCACCTCCCGCTCCTACCGTCGGCCACGGCGCGCACCGGCCGGTGCGCCCGGACCGACAGGACGGGACACAGTGAAGCTCACCCCCCACCGCCGTGCCGCGGCCCTCGCGGGCGTGCTCGCCCTCACCCTCGCGGCCTGCAGCAGCGGCAGCAGCGCCTCGGACGACGCGAGCGACGGCGCGGACCTGCGCGGGTCCCTCGCGGGTGCCGGCGCGTCCTCGCAGGAGAAGGCCGTGGCCGGCTGGATCGCCGGCTTCAACGACACCTACCCCGACGTCGCCGTCAGCTACGACGCGGTGGGCTCGGGCGGCGGCCGCGAGCAGTTCCTCGCCGGCGCCGTGCAGTTCGCCGGCTCGGACGCCGCGCTGAAGGACGACGAGCTCGAGGCGGCGACGGAGCGCTGCGAGGGCGGCGAGGCCGTCGAGCTGCCGCTCTACATCAGCCCGATCGCGGTCGTCTACAACCTGCCCGACGTCGACGCCGAGCACCTCCAGCTCTCGGCGGCGACCATCGCGAAGATCTTCGACCGCGAGATCACGACGTGGGACGACCCGGCGATCGCCGCGGAGAACCCCGGGGTGACGCTGCCCTCGATCGGCATCATCCCGGTCAACCGCTCCGACGAGTCGGGCACGACGGAGAACTTCACCGAGTACCTCGCAGCCGCGTCCGAGGGCGCCTGGCCGCACGAGGCCTCGGGTGACTGGCCGCTGTCCGGCGGGCAGTCCGGCCAGGGCACCCAGGGCGTCATCGACACCGTGTCCGGCGCCGAGGGCGCGATCGGCTACGCCGACGCCTCCCGCGCCGGTGACCTCGGCACGGTCGCCCTCAAGGTCGGCGACGAGTACGTGCCGTTCTCGGCCGAGGCCGCCGCGAAGGTCGTCGACGCCTCCCCGCGTGCCGAGGGCGCGACGGACAAGCGCCTCGTCGTCGACCTCGACCGCACGACCACCGAGGCCGGTGCCTACCCGCTCGTCCTCATCTCCTACTCGATCGCCTGCTCGACGTACGCCGACCAGGGCGACGCCGACAAGGTCAAGGCGTACCTCTCGTACGTCGCGAGCCCCGAGGGCCAGGAGCGCGCCGCCGAGCCGGGCGTGGCCGGCAGCGCGCCGATCTCCGACGCCCTGCGCTCCGAGGTCCAGGCCGCGATCGACTCGATCACGGCGGGCTGACGTACCGCATGACAGGACGACCGGGCCGTCCCGGGGTCGGGCGTGACGCCGACCCCGGGACTGCCCGTGCCGTGCTCCCTCCCTCCCCACACCCCGGAGCAGCCGTGGCAGTCACCACCAGCACACCCGCGCGCAGAGGTTCCGGCGCGCCGCCGCCCGCCGCGGCCGACGTGCGCAGCGCCTCGACCGGCCGGACCGCGAGCAAGGTCTTCGCGGGCCTGTCGACCGGCGCCGGCGTCCTCATCCTCGTCGTGCTCGCCGCCGTCGCCGTCTTCCTCGTCGTCGAGGCGTGGCCCGCGCTCACCGCCTCGCGCGAGGAGCTCGCGAAGATCTCGTGGTTCGACGGCGGCTCCGTCCTCGAGTACGTCGGGCCGCTCGTCTTCGGCACGCTGCTCGCGTCGGTGCTCGCGCTGCTCATGGCGGTGCCGGTGTCGATCGGGATCGCGCTGTTCATCTCGCACTACGCACCGCGCCGGCTCGCGCAGGGCCTCGGCTACCTCATCGACCTGCTCGCGGCCATCCCGTCGGTCGTCTACGGCCTGTGGGGAGCGCTGTGGCTCGTCGGCCAGCTCGACCCGGCGTTCACCTGGCTGTCGTCGACGCTCGGGTGGATCCCGCCGCTCGACGGCTACCAGGCCCCGGCGAAGAACATCATGTCGGCGTCCGTCGTGCTCGCCGTCATGATCCTGCCGATCATCACGGCCGTCTCCCGCGAGGTGTTCCTCCAGACGCCGCGGCTGCACGAGGAGGCCTCCCTGGCCCTCGGTGCGACCCGCTGGGAGATGGTCCGCCAGGCGGTCCTGCCGTTCGGGCGCTCCGGCGTCATCAGCGCCTCGATGCTCGGCCTCGGCCGCGCGCTCGGCGAGACGATGGCCGTCCTCATGGTCATCTCGCCCGGGTTCCTCTACTCGTTCTTCGTCCTCAGGCCGGGGCAGCAGCAGACCATCGCGGCGAACATCGCCTCGAAGTTCCCCGAGGCGTCCGGGCTCAGCGTGAGCGTGCTCGTCGCCACCGGGCTCGCGCTGTTCGTCATCACCTTCGTCGTCAACTTCCTCGCGCGCTGGATCATCGCGCGGCGGGCCGAGTTCTCGGGAGCCAACTGATGGCCGCCGTCGGCACCACGGACGCACCGTCCGTCCTCCTGGGGGACTCCTACCGCCGGCTGCCGCGCTGGAGCACGTGGGCGTTCGCGGGCGGCTCGCTGCTCGTCGCGTCCCTCGTGCTCCTCGTCGCGGGGAGACCGGGCGTCCCCGGCACGGTCGCGCTCGGCGCGGGCCTCTTCGTCGTCTCCTCGTCGATCACCTCGCGCGTCGTCGAAGGTCCGCGCCGCGCGGCCGACCGACTGGCGACGACGCTCGTCACCGGCGCGTTCCTCCTCGCGCTCATCCCGCTCGTCTCGCTCGTCGTGCTCGTCGTCACGCGTGGCTCGACGGCCTTCAGCTGGACGTTCCTCACGACCGACATGGTCGGGGTCTTCGGCGACATGACGTCCGGCGGCATCCTCCACGCGCTCGTCGGGACGCTGCTCGTCACGCTCGCGGCCGCCGTCATCTCGGTGCCGATCGGCCTGCTCACCGCGATCTACCTCGTCGAGTACGGGCGCGGCCCGCTGGCGCGCGGCATCACGTTCCTCGTCGACGTCATGACGGGCATCCCGTCGATCGTCGCGGGCCTCTTCGCGTTCGCGCTGTTCACGCTCGTCCTCGGGCCCGCGTTCCGGGCCGGGATCATGGGCGCCGTCGCGCTGTCGCTGCTCATGACACCGGTCGTCATCCGGTCGGTCGAGGAGATGCTCCGGCTCGTGCCGAACGAGCTGCGGGAGGCCTCCTACGCCCTCGGCGTCCCGAAGTGGCTGACGATCGTCAAGGTCGTGCTGCGGACGTCCGCGGCCGGCATCGTCACCGGCGTCATGCTCGCCGTCGCGCGCGTCATCGGCGAGACCGCGCCGCTGCTGCTCACCGTCGGCCTCATCACGCAGGTGAACACCGACCTCTTCGACGGCCGGATGGCGACGCTGCCGGTCTTCGCCTACCGCCAGTACGAGCAGGGCGGCACCGGCATCGACCGGGCCTGGGCCGCCGCGCTCACCCTCATCCTCGTCGTCATGCTCCTCAACCTCGTGGCCCGGCTCGTCAGCCGCTGGTTCGCCCCCCAGGGCGCCCGCTGACGCGGGCCGTACCGTCCCCAGGAAGGACCCCTCCCATGTCCAAGCGGATCGACGTCTCCGACCTCGACGTCTACTACGGCGAGTTCCTCGCGGTCGAGGGCGTGACGATGACCATCGAGGCCCGGCAGGCGACCGCGCTCATCGGGCCGTCCGGCTGCGGCAAGTCGACGTTCCTGCGCACCCTCAACCGCATGCACGAGGTCATCCCGGGCGCCCGGGTGACCGGCAAGGCGCTCATGGACGGCCAGGACCTCTACGGCGACGACGTCGACCCGGTGACGGTCCGCCGCCAGATCGGCATGGTCTTCCAGCGGCCCAACCCCTTCCCGACGATGTCGATCGCCGACAACGTGCTCGCCGGGGTCAGGCTCAACAACCGGCGGATGTCGAAGGGCGACCAGGAGGCGCTCGTCGAGGAGTCGCTGCGCGGCGCGAACCTGTGGAACGAGGTGAAGGACCGCCTCGGGCGCCCCGGGTCGAGCCTGTCCGGCGGTCAGCAGCAGCGCCTGTGCATCGCCCGCGCCATCGCGGTCAAGCCGCAGGTGCTCCTCATGGACGAGCCGTGCTCCGCGCTCGACCCCATCTCGACGCTCGCCATCGAGGACCTCATCGCCGAGCTGAAGTCCGAGTACACGATCGTCATCGTCACCCACAACATGCAGCAGGCGGCGCGCGTCTCGGACCGGACCGCCTTCTTCAACATCGCAGGCACCGGCAGGCCCGGCCGGCTCATCGAGATGGACGACACCGCGACGATGTTCTCCTCGCCGCGCGAGCAGGCCACCGAGGACTACATCTCGGGCCGCTTCGGCTGAGTCCTGCGCCTCCGGTGCCGGCCGGGTGCGCAGGGACCCGGGGTGTCAGAGACCGGAGTCCTCGAAGGACTCCGTGACGTCGGAGCGGTCGGAGGTCACGGCCACGCAGGTGATGCCCCGGTCCCCTGCGC
>JAEXEM010000290.1 GCA_023401045.1 Actinomycetes bacterium | reverse complement strand
GGCCGGGGGACGCACGCGCTGCCACGCCGGCTCCTCGCCGGTCGCACCCACGGGCAGCCCGACGAGCTGGGTGAGGTGCGCACGCAGCTCGACGAGGCGGCCCGCGAGGCGGCCGCGCAGCTCGAGCGGCAGCGTCGTGCCGGTCACCTCGCGCGCGGCCTCGGTGAGGTGGACGACGGAGAGCGTCGTGTCGAACAGCCGCAGCCGCACGTCCTGGGCGCGCAGCGCGTCCTCGGGTGCGTCCCCCGGGGGCAGCAGCCGGGTGCCGAGGTACTGCGCGCCGCGGTGCAGCCGCTGGACGTCGACCTCGACCCGGCGGCGCACGTCGGGGTCCCAGCGTCCCCACGCGACCGCGTCGACGAGCGCGTCGAGCGCCGCGACGACGTCCCGGCCGAAGCCGACGACGGCGGCGCGCAGCACCGGCCCCGGCCGCTCCGGCCAGACGACGTAGTTGAGGAGGTAGCCGACGGCGACCCCGAGGACGGCGGCGAGCAGGAAGGGGACGACCTCCGCCTCCTGCAGCCGCATGATGACGGCGAAGTAGTACGCCATGAAGGTGACGCCGCCGAGCGCGGCCCAGCGCGGCCCGAAGCGCCCGACCCACGCGCTCGCCGCGCCGACGAGCACGAGCGCGACGCCGGACACGACCGGCGAACGGGCCGCGACGGCACCGACGAGGACGACGAGCACGACCGGCACGACGAGCAGGGCGCTCGTGCGCCGGCGGGCACGGGCGGTCGCCCCGACGACGACGTTCGTGCTGAGCATCGCGACGAAGCCGCCGAAGATCGTCGGCGGCATGAGCCGGTCGAGCCCGTCGGCCCGCGGGCCGGCGGCGAGCAGCCCGGTCGAGCGGAGCAGGGCGTACACGACGGCCCCCGCGAGCAGCGCCGCGAGGAGCGCACGCGCGGCCCCGCGCAGCCGCCCGAACCCGGGGTCGACCTGCGAGACGTGCTCGCGCACGAACGTCCGCCACCGGGAGATCCCGCTCGCCCCCTCGTCGTCGTCCTGCGGCCCGGTGAGGTACTCCTCGAGGGACCGGGCCGCGAGGGAGTCCGCGGGGTCGAGCAGCGAGACCGGCCGGTCGGTGACGATGATCGGCTGGTAGTCGAGGTCGCGGCCGACGCCGAGGGTGATCTGCTCGGCGCGGTACGCGAACGGCAGCCACTCGGTGTAGCGGCGGTACGCGTCGTCGAGGTCGGCGAGCGCGTCGGTACCCGTGAGCGCGGCGACGTCCCGCTCGAGCCCGACGAACCGGTCGACCCACTCGTCGCGCTCGCGCCGGGGCGCCGGCTCCTGCACCGCGCGCCGGAAGGTCGCGGCGTCGACCGTGCCGGGCACGTCACGGCTCGTCCACCCGAGCCGCTCCTGGAGGTAGCTCCCGAACTCGAGCAGCTCGAAGGCGAGCGCGTCGACGCCCGGCATCCCCGCCGCGGGGTGGCCCGTCGGCAGCCCGTACCTGAGGACCTGGACGGTGCCGCTCATCATCCGCAGCGCGTACGGCAGGGCGAAGCGGTCCCGCCCGCTCTGGAAGTAGTAGGCCGAGCGGTGCAGGCGCACCCCGCTGACGTAGGACGAGAAGCTCGAGAGCACCGCGTCGACGTGCCCGTCGAGCCCGACCGTCTCGCCGCCGCGGAAGTACGGGCTGAGGCTCGCGCGCGCCGAGCCGGCGCCGCGCTCGCCGGTGAGGAACTGCGTGCACAGCGTGTTGAGGTCGCTGATGACGGAGTAGACACCGAGGAGGAACGTGAGGATGAGGGAGATGAGGACGACGCCGGTGAGCGTCTCGACGATGCTGAGGAAGCGCAGGACGTCGGTCTCGGCGGTGAGCGAGGACCCGCCGACGGTCGCGAGCTGCGCGGCGGAGAAGTAGAGGGCCGAGAACAGGTCGAGGTCGGCCCCGGTGCCGCTGACGGAGAACGACCGCGGCGTCATGAGCCCGTAGTAGACGAGCCCGTACCCGACGATCGTCCCGACGACCCACAGGACGACCGTCGAGACCACCTGCAGCCCGATGACCTGCCGCAGGACCACAGGGCGCCGTCGCCGCGGCAGCCGCCGGGTGACGCTGCGCACGGCCCGCCACACGACGCGCTGCAGCGGGCCGGCGAGGAACCCCGCCTCGTCGTAGTTGAGGGCCGTGAGGAAGACGTCCGCAAGGGTGCCGACGAGGACGACGGCACCGAGCAGCACGAGCCAGGTCTCCATGCGCGCCCCCTAGAGGACCAGCTCGGGCTGCAGACGCGCGGGCGTCCAGCGCCGGCGGCGGTACGCGGCGACCGTCGTGGAGAGCAGCGCGACGAGCAGCAGGCCGAGGAGGACGCCGCCGTCGCGCGCGACGGTGAGCAGGTCGCCGCCGTAGAGCGTCTGGCGCAGCCCCTCGACGGTGTACGACATCGGCATGACGCGGTGCAGCGCGACGAGCGGGTCGGGGACGGTCTGCCACGGGAACGTGCCGCCGGCCGTGACGAGCTGGACGAGCAGCAGGACGAGGCCGAGGAACTCCCCCACGGCGCCGAACCACACCTTGAGCGTCTGGATGACCGCGACGAACGCGGCCGACGCGAGCGCGAGCAGCCCGGCGGTCGCCGCCCAGTAGACGGGCCGGATCTCGAGCGCCCAGACGACGAGCGTGAGCATGAGGGCCATCTGGACGAGGCCGAGGAGCATGCCGGGCAGCCAGCCGCCGACCGCGGTGCGCCACGGCGGTCCGAGGGCCGCGACGGAGCGGCGGGAGAGCGGCTCGACGATGAGGAACATGACGTACGCGCCGATCCACGTCGCGAGCGACATGAAGAACGGGGCGAGCCCGGCGCCGTAGCTGCCCGCGGTCGTCAGCGCGTCGTCGGCGACGCGCACGGGCTCCGCCACCGTGCGCGCGGTCGCCTGCTGCGTCTGCTCGTCGAGGTCCGGCACGCGCTCGAGCCCCGAGGCCAGCCCGTCGCGCAGCTCGGTCGCGCCGGAGTTCACCTGCGTCGTGCCGGCGGCCAGCCGGCCGGTGCCGTCGGACACCTGGGCGGCACCGTCCGCGACCTCCTCGGTCCCGCGCCCCAGGCGCGAGAGCTCCGCGGCGAGCTCGGAGGCACCGTCCTCGAGGGCCGAGGCTCCCGAGGCCACCCG
>JAEXEM010000287.1 GCA_023401045.1 Actinomycetes bacterium | reverse complement strand
ACGCCGGCCTGCCGGACATCGCGGTGAGCGCCGCCCAGGGCCGCCTCCTCGACCTGCTCGCGCGGGCGGTCGGCGCGCGCCGGGTGCTCGAGATCGGCACGCTCGGCGGCTACAGCACGTGGTGGCTCGCACAGTCCCTGCCGGCCGACGGCACGGTCGTCACCCTCGAGCTCGACGAGACCCACGCGGGCGTGGCACGGGCGTCGCTCGCCGCAGCGGGGCTCGCCGACCGGGTCGAGGTGCTCGTCGGCCCGGCGACCGCCTCGCTCGACCGGCTGCACACCGCCGGCACCGAGCCGTTCGACCTCGTCTTCGTCGACGCGGACAAGCAGCAGCTCGCGACGTACCTCGACCGCGCGGTGGCCCTGTCCCGGCCGGGCACGCTCCTCGTCGTCGACAACGTCGTCCGCGACGGTGCCGTCGTCGACGAGCACCACCCGGACGACCGCGTCCAGGGCGTGCGCGCCTTCGTCGACCGTGCCGTCGCCGACGGCCGGCTCGACGGCACGGTCGTCCAGACGGTCGGCGAGAAGGGGTACGACGGCTTCGCGCTGCTCCTCGTGCGGTGAGGCTGCGCCGCGTGCCGTGAGGCCCGGCCGGGCCACCGGCTGCGTCGCCCGCCCGTGCCGGTCGGTCACCGACCGCCCCGCACGGAGTCGTGCAGGTGACCGGACGTCGACCGGTCCGGTCCGGTCCGACGGGTCCGCCCCGACGACAGTGACGAGCCGTGCGTCGGCACGGCGCAGCCCGCTCCGATGGAGCGGACAGCAGGCCCGTGGGCCGGACGGCAGACGCGGGCGGGCCGTCAGCGACCTCGTCGGGTGCCGGTCACGGAGGACCGACCCGACCGACGTGCCGTGCGTGCCGTCAGCGACCCCGCCGTGCGCGCAGCGCCGCGAGCGCCTCGTCGAGGATGGCGGCGCCGTCCTCCTCGGAGCGCCGCTCCTTCACGTACGCGAGGTGCGTCTTGTACGGCTCGTTCTTCGACGGCGCCGGCGGCGCGTCCGGGTCCTGGCCGGCCGGGAACCCGCACCGCGGGCAGTCCCACGTCACCGGGGCCTCGGCCGCCGCCTCCTCGGCGAAGCTCGGCCGGGTCTCGTGACCGTTGGCGCACCAGTAGGAGATCCACACCCGAGGCGCCGCGTCGCCGCGCTCGGCCTCGCCCATCGGGCCCGCGCCGACGCGTGACCCCCTGATCGCACTCCCGCTCGCCATGCGCGGGGCCCCCTTACTCCGAGAACTTCTCGATGAGGCCGAGCAGGACGATGAAGATCGCCCACAGCAGCGCCACCGAGACCGTGATGCGGTTGAGGTTGCGCTCCGCGACGCCGGAGGAGCCGGCGCTGGCCGTGATGCCGCCGCCGAACATGTCCGAGAGGCCACCGCCCTTGCCCTTGTGCAGGAGCACCAGAGGGACGAGCAGCAGGCTGGTGATGACCAGCAGCACCTGGAGGGTGATACGCAGGGCAGTCACGTCTGGGGTTTCCTCACTCGGGCGGTTCGGTGCGCGGTGCGCGGGTGGTGCCGGTCGGGCCGGTGACGGCAGGTGACCGCGGTACAGGGTAGGCGACGGAAGGTGCTCGGAGCCACCACCTCGCCCGTCGCGAGACGCGGAACGGGGCCGGAGCACGCTGCTCCGGCCCCGTCCGGGTCACGCCGTGGTGTGCGACTGGTAGCGCGCGATCCGCGCGAACTCCTCCGGGTCGAGGCTCGCGCCGCCGACGAGCGCGCCGTCGACGTCGGGCTTCGCCATGATCTCGGCGACGTTCGAGGACTTCACCGAGCCGCCGTAGAGCACCCGGACCGCGTCCGCCGTGGCCTGGTCGTAGAGCTCGGCGACCTTGACGCGGATGGCGGCGCACAACTCCTGAGCGTCCTCCGGCGTCGCGGTCTTGCCGGTGCCGATGGCCCACACGGGCTCGTAGGCCACGACGAGGCCGGCGACCTGCTCGGCCGACAGGCCCGCGAGAGCACCCTCGAGCTGGGCGAGGGTGTGGTCGACGTGCTCGCCGGCCTCACGGACCTCGAGCGGCTCGCCGACGCAGACGATCGGCACGAGACCGGCCGCCAGCGCGGAACGCGTCTTGGCGTTGACGGTCGCGTCGTCCTCGTGGTGGTACTGCCGGCGCTCGGAGTGGCCGACGGCGACGTACGTCGCGCCGAGCTTGGTGAGGAACAGCGGCGAGATCTCGCCGGTGTAGGCACCGGACTCGTGCGCCGAGACGTCCTGCGCGCCGTAGCGGATCTCGAGCTTGTCCGCGTCGACCAGCGTCTGAACACTGCGCAGGTCGGTGAACGGCGGCAGCACCGCGACCTCGACGGCCGCGAAGTCGTGCTTCGCGTCCTTGAGGGTCCAGGCGAGCTTCTGCAGCGTGTGCGTCGCCTGGTGGTGGTCGAGGTTCATCTTCCAGTTGCCCGCCATGAGCGGGGTACGGGGAGCCATGGTCGTCAGTCCTCCAGGACAGCGATACCGGGGAGGGTCTTGCCCTCGAGGAACTCCAGCGACGCGCCGCCGCCGGTCGAGATGTGGCCGAAGTCGGCCTCGTCGAAGCCGAGGGTGCGCACGGCCGCGGCGGAGTCCCCGCCACCGACGATGCTGAAGCCACCGTTGCGGCCGGCGTCGACGAGCGCCTGGGCGACGGCACGGGTGCCCGCGGCGAACGCCGGGAACTCGAAGACACCCGCGGGGCCGTTCCACACGATCGTCTTCGCGTCGACGATCTTCGAGGCGAACAGCTCGGCGGTGCGCGGGCCGATGTCGAGGCCCATCTGGTCGGCCGGGATCGCGTCGACGTCGACGACCGTCGCAGGGGCGTCCGCCTTGAACTCCGGGGCGACGACGACGTCGACGGGCAGGACGATCTCGACGCCCTTCTCCTTCGCCGTGGCGAGGTAGCCCTTGACGGTCTCGATCTGGTCCTCCTCGAGCAGGCTCTTGCCGACCGAGTGGCCCTGGGCCGCGAGGAAGGTGAAGAGCATGCCGCCGCCGATGAGCAGGCGGTCGGCCTTGCCGAGCAGGTTCTCGATGACGCCGAGCTTGTCCGAGACCTTCGAGCCGCCGAGCACGACGACGTACGGACGAGCGGGGTCGTCCGTGGCCTTGCGGAGCGACTCGACCTCGTTGAGGACGAGCAGGCCGACGGCGTGCGGCAGGCGCTGCGCGACGTCGTAGACCGACGCCTGCTTGCGGTGGACGACGCCGAAGCCGTCCGAGACGTACGCGTCGACGAGCGAGGCGAGCTCGTCGGCGAGCGCACCGCGCTCCGCGTCGTCCTTGGACGTCTCGCGCGCGTCGAAGCGCACGTTCTCGAGCAGCGCGACCTGGCCGTCCTCGAGGCCGGCGACGGTGGCCTTCGCCGAGTCGCCGACGAGGTCCTCGGCGAGCGCGACCGGCTGGCCGAGCAGCTCGCCGAGGCGGGCGGCGACGGGCGCGAGCGAGTACTTCGGGTCCGGGGCGCCCTTGGGGCGGCCGAGGTGCGCGACGACGACGACGCGCGCGCCCTTGGCGGTCAGCGCCTGCAGCGTCGGGAGCGCGGCGCGGATCCGGCCGTCGTCCGTGATCGTCGTGCCGTCGAGCGGCACGTTGAAGTCCGAGCGGACCAGCACGCGCTTGCCGCGCAGGTCGCCCAGGTCGTCGATGGTCTTCATGGTCTCCTACCTACCTGCCGCCGCCTGCGGCGGCTCGGGATGCCCCGAGGGGCACGGCACCGGGCGTCACGCCCCCGGACACAGCACCGTCCCCCGGCG
>JAEXEM010000251.1 GCA_023401045.1 Actinomycetes bacterium | reverse complement strand
GCGGTGCGGCGGCCGCACCCGCGCCCGCCCGGTCCGGCTCCTCCCAGGGGGCCGGTGCGCCGTCCCACGCGGGAGGCTCCTCGTCCCACCCGGAGGGTGGCTCCGGCGGGGCGTCCTCCCACCACGGCTCCGGTGGTGCGTCGTCCCAGGTCGGGGCGTCGGCCACGCCGTCCGCCGCGGGCCGCGCGTCCCCTCGCCGCGGACGTCGGGTGGTGGGGTCGGGGAGCACGCCACCACCCTACGAGCCCGGGCCGACGGTGCGGGCCGGTGCGAGCCATCCTGTGGACGGGACGTGCCCGGCCCCGGCTCCGCCAGCGCGCGGGGGACGGCGTTCCGTAGGCTGGCGGCCATGGGTACCGCACTGGTGACCGGCGCGAGCGCCGGCCTGGGCCTGGAGTTCGCGTGGCAGCTCGCGACGGCCAAGCACGACGTCGTCCTCGTCGCGCGCGACGAGGAGGCCCTCACACGCCTCGCACGGCAGCTCGAGGCCGCCGCCGGGGTCCGGGCCGAGGTGCTGCCGGCCGACCTCACCGACCGCGGGGACGTCGAGCGCGTCGCGCAGCGGCTGCGGACGGACGAGCGTCCCGTCGGCCTGCTCGTCAACAACGCGGGCATGGGTCTCAACCAGCACTTCGTCGGCGGTGACCTCGCCCGCGAGGAGAGCGCCCTCGACCTCATGGTCCGCACCGTCATGGTGCTCTCCCACGAGGCCGCCGGCGCGATGGTGCGGCGCGGGCGCGGGGCGATCCTCAACGTCGGGTCCGTCGCGGGTCTCGTCGCCGCGGGCAGCTACTCGGCGCACAAGGCGTGGGTGCGCGTCTTCACCGAGGCCCTCGCCGCGGAGCTCAAGGGCACGGGCGTGACGGCGACGGTGGTGGCGCCCGGCTTCACGCACACGGAGTTCCAGCAGCGTGCGCGCATCGACACCCGCCACTACCCGGAGGCCGCGTGGCTCGACGCGGAGGACGTCGTCGCCGCCGCGCTCGCCGACGTGCGCCGTGGCGTCGTCATCTCGACGCCGAGCCTGCGCTACAAGGCCTTGTCGGCGCTGCTGCGTGTCGCCCCGCGCTCGGCGGTGCGCGCCGTCGGCAGCTACCGCCGCGCGCTGCCCGACGAGGACGTGCGTCGTGAGGGCACCCCGGGTGACGACGGCGCGGCGACGGCGGACCACGTGGACTGACGTCTGCGGGCGTCCGTCCCGGCGTGGACGCGCCACGGCCGTCCCGGCGGTCACCGGTAGCCTTGGGGGCCGTGACCGACGCTCCCGCCGCCGCCCCTCGTGACCAGCTCGTCGCCCTCGTCCGTGAGCTCGCCGTCGTGCACGGCCGCGTCACGCTGTCGTCCGGGCGCGAGGCCGACTACTACGTCGACCTGCGGCGGGTGACCCTGCACCACCGTGCCGCACCGCTCATCGGGCACCTCATGCTCGACATGCTCGAGGAGGCGGGGCTCGGCACCGCGGAGATCGACGCGGTCGGCGGGCTCACCCTCGGCGCCGACCCCGTCGCCGCCGCGCTGCTCCACGCCGCGGCCGCGCGCGGGCAGGACCTCGACGCGTTCGTCGTCCGCAAGGAGGCGAAGGCGCACGGCATGCAGCGGCGCATCGAGGGCCCGGACGTCGCGGGCCGGAGGGTCGTCGTCGTCGAGGACACGTCGACGACCGGCGGCTCGCCGATCGCGGCGGTGCACGCGGTGCGTGAGGCCGGTGGCGAGGTCGCCGGCGTGGCGACGATCGTCGACCGCGGCACGGGAGCGCGCGAGGCCATCGAGGCGCTCGGCGTGCCGTACCACCCGCTGCTCACGCTGGCGGACCTCGGGCTGGCCTGACGGCCCCGGACGCGTCCGCGGCGGCCGGGAGCGGCTTTTCCGGACGAGTCACCCGGCCTCCCGGCGCGTCGTCGCAGGTCGCGGCGTCGCACGGCGGCGCGTCGCTACCATCGGAGGACGTCCCGACCCTGGAGGAACCCCTCGTGAACGGTGGCCTCGTCGCCCTCGTCGTGCTCGCCGTCGTCGTGCTGGTCGTCCTCCTGTGGGGCGTCGCGCAGTACAACGGCTTCGTCCGGCTGCGGAACCTCGTCCAGGAGTCGTGGCGGCAGATCGACGTCGAGCTGCACCGACGGCACGACCTCATCCCCAACCTCGTCGAGAGCGTCAAGGGGTACGCGGCCCACGAGCGCGGTGTGCTCGACGAGGTGACGCAGGCGCGCGCCGCCGCCGCCGGACCTGCGTCGGGACCTGCGGAGCAGGCTGCGCAGGAGGGCCGCCTCGACGCGGCGCTCGGCCGGCTGCTCGTCGTCGCCGAGGCGTACCCGGTGCTGCGGGCGAGCGAGAACTTCCAGCAGCTCCAGGCCGAGCTGGCGAGCACGGAGGACCGCGTCGCCGCGGGCCGCCGGTTCTACAACGCGAACGTCCGCGCGCTCAACACCAAGGTCGAGACCTTCCCCGCCAACGTCGTCGCGGGCATGTTCGGCTTCACGCGCGCCGAGTACTTCGAGGCGGACGACCCGCAGGTCCGCCAGGCCCCGACCGTCGGGTTCTGACCCCCCCGGGACGAGCCGCCGTCAGGCGGAGCAGGCAGCGACGTGCTCGGTCGGCGGCGCGGCGTGCCGCTCGGGTGCGAGCAGCGACGGCAGCCGGTGCAGCAGCGGGTCGACGAGCCCGCGGTGCGGGTCGAGGACGTGCGCGCTCTGAAGACGTCCGAGGAGCATCCGCACGCGGGCCGGGGGCAGCTCGAGCTCACGGGCCAGCCGCCCGGGCTCGACGAACCGGTCCGTCGTCGCGCACACCGCCGCGAGCAGGCGGTCGATCGGGCAGACCTCCTCGCCCCGGCAGACGTCCTCGTGCAGACCCGTCGCCAGGGCCGTGGCCGTCTCGGTGCTGACGTCGCCCAGGTCACGGTGCTCCGCGAGGGCGCGGGGCAGCCCGCCGTGGCGCAGGAAGTCGGCACGGATCTGCTCGGCCCCCGCCGGGTGGGTGCCCGTGCGGGACTCGAGCAGGACCTCGCTGAGGCTGGCCGGCCGCAGGTGGCGCACCGTGTGCGGCACGTCGGGCGTGAGGAGGTGCGCGAGGTCCTCGGGGTCGAGGACGGACGAGGTCGCCACGACCTGGTCGCCGCGGCGGCACGCCGCGAGCAGCATCTCGGTCCAGCCCGGGACGGCTCCCACCTCGTCGACGACGAGCACGCGCGGGTCGTCCGTCGCGGGGGCGCCGGTGCGCGTCGGGCTGCGCAGCACGGTCGACAGCTCGTCCGCGGTGAGGCAGTCGGGCGGTGCGGCGCCCCGCGCCCGCTGGACCGGGACGAGGACGACCCGACGAGGGTCGAGCGTGGGGTCGGCGACGAGGGACGCGACGACGTCCTTCACCGCGGTCGTCTTGCCGACGGACCGGGGCCCGACGACGAGCGTGAGGGTGCCGGGCAACGGCTGCTGCGCGAGGTGGGCCAGCTCGGTCCGCGCGGACCGGGTCGCAGGGGCCCACTCGTGGCGTGCGCGTCCCGTCAGCTCAGGGTCGTCGAGCACCCAGGACGCACGGCGTCGGCGCGACCACCAGGGGTTGGCCGCGCGCAGCACCTGGGCGAGCTCGGAGTTGCGCATACCTCAGCATGCGCCCTCGTCATGCAGGTCAGGAGGGACGAACGGCCCCGCCGACGTCCCCGGGGTGCGCCTCGACGAGCCGGACGAGGTCGGCGACGGAGTCGACGACGGCGGTCGGGCGGAACGGGAAGCGGTCGACGTCCTCGGCGCGCGTCGAGCCGGTGAGCACGAGGAAGGTGCGCATGCCCGCCTCGATGCCGGCGACGACGTCGGTGTCCATGCGGTCGCCGACCATGGCGGTCGTCTCCGAGTGCGCGTCGATCCGGTTGAGCGCCGAGCGGAACATCATGGGGTTCGGCTTGCCGACGAAGTACGGCTCGCGGCCGGTCGCGGCGGTGATCATCGCGGCGACGGCACCCGTGGCGGGCAGGTCGCCCTCCGCGCTGGGGCCCGTGACGTCGGGGTTCGTCGCGATGAACCGCGCCCCGCCCTGGATGAGGCGGATGGCCTGGGTGATCGCCTCGAACGAGTACGTCCGGGTCTCGCCGAGGACGACGAAGTCCGGCTGGGCCGCGGTGAGCGTGTACCCGGCCTCGTAGAGGGCGGTCGTCAGGCCCGCCTCGCCGATGACGTACGCCGAGCCGCCCGGCATCTGGTCGGTGAGGAACTGGGCGGTCGCGAGCGCGGAGGTCCAGATCGCGTCCTCGGGCACCTCGATCCCCGTGGCCGCGAGGCGGGCGCGCAGGTCGCGCGGGGTGTAGATCGAGTTGTTCGTGAGGATGAGGAACGGGCGCCCGGCCGCCTTGAGGGCCTCGACGAAGTCCGCGGCGCCCGGCAGCGCGGTGCCCTCGTGGACGAGGACGCCGTCCATGTCGGACAGCCAGGCGGTGATCTCCCGGGTCACGGCCGGTCCGCCGTGTCCGTGCCGTCGACGACCGTGCCGTCGTCGACCGTGCCGTCGTCGACGGTGCCCGTGCCCTCGACGACCTCGGTCCCGGCCTGCCCGGCGACCGGCTCCGTCGTCGCGCGGCCGAAGGCGGCGCGCTCGACCGCCGCGCGCTCGACCGGCTCGTCGTAGCGCTGGTCGCGGCCCTCCCCGGCACCCTCCGTGCGCTGCTTGCGGCGCTCGCGCCACAGCTCGACGACGACGGGCACGACGGAGACGCCGACGATGAGGACGAGGAGCGCCTCGATGTTGTTCTTGATGAACGAGAAGTTGCCGAGCCAGTAGCCGAGCAGCGTGACGCCGACGCCCCACAGCAGCGCGCCGACGACGTTGAACGAGACGAAGTGCCGGTAGCTCATGCGGCCGACGCCTGCCGCGACGGGGGCGTACGTCCGCACGAAGGGCACGAAGCGCGCGATGATGATCGTCCGGCCTCCGTACCTGTCGAAGTAGGCGTACGTCTGGTCGATGTACTTCTGCTTGAAGAAGCGTGAGTCGGGCCGGTTGAAGATCTTCGGCCCGAGGGTGCGGCCGATCGCGTAGGCGACCTGGTCCCCGACGAACGCCGCGAGGAACAGCAGCCCGCAGAGCAGCCAGATGCTGAAGTCGAGCCGGTCCTGCGCGACGAACGCGCCGGCGGTGAAGAGCAGCGAGTCGCCGGGCAGGAACGGGAAGAGCAGCCCGGTCTCGATGAAGACGACCGCGATGATCCCGATGAGCGCCGCCGTCCCGAACGACTCGATGAGGTGCTCGGCGTTGAGGAAGTCCGGCCCCAGTGCCGGTACCGGTCCTCCCGCCGTGAGCGTCGCGTCCACGGTCAGGGCGGCGGCGAGCGCCGTCGTCGTCAGCATGTCCCCCAGGGTACGTGGCGCGCCGCCGCAGGGGAGGCGTCCGCGTGCGGCGGTCCGGGGACACCGTGTGCAGGTCCGGTGGCGGTCCGCACCTCCCGCGCGACACCGGGAGGTCCGCCCGGGTTGTCCGGATGGTCGTCCGGTGTGAGGATCGGGACGTCGGCGACGGTGGCCGTCGGTCGGGGAGGGCCGGCGGCGCCGTCGCCGACGCACGTCCGTGCGCGGGGTGCGTGCCGGGCGCCCCGACGACGTCCCGCGTCAGCGGTCGACCCGAGCCCCTCCGCCGCGCGCCAGCCGCAGCACGTCGGCCTCGGTCACCATGCTCGTGTCGCCCGGGGTCGTCATGGCGAGCGCACCGTGCGCCGCCCCGTACTCGACGGCGGTGCGCAGGTCCTGCCCGTCGAGCAGGCCGTGGACGAGCCCGGAGGCGAACGAGTCGCCGCCCCCGACCCGGTCGAGGATCTCGAGGCGCTCGCGGTAGGTGGCCTCGACGACACCGGTCGCGCGGGACCAGGCGATCGCGCCCCAGTCGTTGCAGGACGCCGAGTGCACGGTGCGCAGGGTCGTGGCGACGACCTGGAAGTTCGGGTAGGCGGCGGCGGCCCGCTCGATCATCCGGGCGAACGCGTCGACCTCGAGGTGCGAGAGCTGCTCGTCGACGCCCTCGACCTCGAGCCCGAGGCAGGCGGTGAAGTCCTCCTCGTTGCCGATCATGACGTCGACGTGCTCGGCGATGCGGGTGTTGACCTCCTGCGCGCGGGCCCGGCCTCCGACGGCCCGCCACAGCGAGGGCCGGTAGTTGAGGTCGTACGAGACGACGGTGCCGTGGCGCCGGGCGGCGGCGACGGCCTCGACGACGAGCTCGGCGGTCGTCCCGCTCAGCGCCGCGAAGATCCCGCCGGTGTGCAGCCAGCGCACCCCGAGGGTGCCGAAGAGGTGGTCCCAGTCGACGTCGCCGGGCGCGAGCTGCGAGGCGGCCGTACGCCCCCGGTCGGAGACGCCGACGGCACCGCGCACGCCGAACCCGCGCTCGGTGAAGTTGAGGCCGTTGCGCACGTCGCGGCCGATGCCGTCGTACGGCACCCAGCGGACGAGCGACGTGTCGACGCCCCCGGTGAGGACGAGGTCCTCGACGAGCCGGCCGACCTCGTTGTCGGCGAGCGCGGTGACGACCGCGGTCCGTCTCCCGAAGGCGCGGCGCAGGCCCCGGGCGACGTTGTACTCGCCGCCGCCCTCCCACACGCGGAACGAGCGGGCCGTGCGGATGCGCCCCTCCCCGGGGTCGAGGCGCAGCATGACCTCCCCGAGCGAGACGGCGTCGAAGCGGCACTCGGCGGCCGGGCGCAGGGCGAGGACGGTCATCGGTCTCCTCCGTGGGGGGCGGGGCGGGCGAGGGTGACGGCCTCGGCGGTGAGTCGCGTGACGGTGGCGAGGTCGCCGGAGCGCACGAGGTCGCGGGCGACCATCCAGGAGCCGCCGACGGCGAGGACGGCCGGCACCGCGAGGTAGTCGGCGAGGTCGGCGGCGCCGATGCCGCCGGTGGGGACGAAGCGCACGTCGGGGAACGGGGCGGCGAGCGCGGCGACGGCCCCGGGGCCGCCGCACGAGCCGGCGGGGAAGAACTTCACGGTCCGCACGCCGAGCTCGAGGGCGGCCTGCACCTCGGTGGCGGTGACGGCTCCGGGCAGCACGGGGACGTCGTGCTCGCCGCAGCGCTCGACGACGGCCCTGCTGAGGCCGGGGGAGACGACGAACGCCGCGCCCGCCGCGACGGCCTCGTCGACCTGGGCCGGGGTGAGGACGGTGCCGGCCCCGACGAGGACGTCGCCGCGGGCGGTCATGGCCCGGATCGCGTCGGGTGCGGCCGCGGTGCGGAAGGTCACCTCGGCGACGGGCAGCCCGCCGGCGACGAGGGCCCCGGCGAGCGGGGCGGCGTCCGCGGCGTCGTCGAGGACGACGACGGGGACGAGCCGTGCGGCGGCCAGCTGGTCGAGGGTGTCCACGGCGGTCTCCTCCGGTGCATCGTTGCGCCTAGCGGAACGTCAGTCCCGCAGTGAGGAACAGGGTGGCACGTCGACACGCCCGGCGCCAGCGCCGGGCAGGGGCGGTCGTCGGGGAGCGGGGGTGGTCGTCAGGGCTGCGGGACCGTCACGCCGTCCGGGAGCAGCGGCGGGAGGACGGTGAGCATCGTCGTCCGCAGCGCCTCGACCCGCTCCGGGGTCATGCGGTCGACCGGGGCGGTCACCGACACCGCGGCGACCGCCGCTCCCGTGCGCAGCAGCGGCACCGCGACGCACGCGATGCCCGGCTCGTTCTCCTCGACCTCGGTCGCGGCTCCGGTGCGCCGGGCCCGCTCGAGCGCGTCCCACACGTGCCCGGCGTCGACGTCGGGAGCGAGGTACGCGTCGAGCCCTGCACGGTCGACGCCCCGGTACGCGAGCAGGGCGCGGCCCAGCGCGGTCGTCACGGCCGGGCGGTGCCGCCCCACGGCGGACCAGACGCGCACCGGGCGCTCCGGCTCGACCTTGTCGAGGTAGACGACCTCGCGGCCGCTCAGCACCCCGAGGTGGACGAGCTCGTCGACCTCCCGGCCGAGCGCGAGGAGGGCCGGGCGCAGCAGCAGGGGGAGGTTCTCCTCGGCGAGGTAGTCGTCGCCCAGGCGCGTCGCGGCGGCCCCCAGCACGTACCGTCCGGTCGGCTCCTGGGTCGCGTACCCGCGGTGACGCAGCGCCGCGAGGGTGCGGTGCACGGTCGTCTTGTGCAGGCCGAGGGTCACGGCGAGGTCGCCGAGCGACGCGCCGCCCGGACCGGCGGCGGCGAGCGCCTCGAGCACCCGCAGCGCCCGGTCGACGGCCTCGACCGGGGACGGGGCGGCGTCGGTGCCGGCCGGGGACGCGTCGGACATGCCTGCAGCCTAGGAGGG
>JAEXEM010000199.1 GCA_023401045.1 Actinomycetes bacterium | reverse complement strand
GCGGTGCGTCGTGCCCGGGCACGCGCCATGCCGCGAGACCGACGACGGCGCCGTCGACCGTCACGACGTCGACGGTCCGGGCGGCGACGTAGCGGTCGAGCGAGGGGCCCAACCACGCCGCGCAGGCGTCGCGGCGGGTCGCTGCGTCGGGGAGCGCCCAGGCGATGAGCGGGTTGGCGTCGTACGCCCGGGCGCACACCGTGCGCAGGGCGGCGGCGTCGGCGGCCTCGGCGGCCCGGACGGCGTGCACGCCGTCACGCTACTGGTGCGCCGCCGGGACCGGCACCCCCGCGTGCCGTAGGTTGGCACGCGTGAGCACCGCGGTCTGCCCGGGGTCCTTCGACCCGATGACGCTCGGCCACGTCGACGTCGTGCGACGGGCCCGGTCGATGTTCGACGAGGTCGTCGTCGCCGTCGCCCACAACTCGACGAAGCGGGCGCTGCTCACCCCGCAGGAGCGGGTCGCGCTCGCCGAGGAGGCGCTCGCGGACCTCGACGGGGTGCGCGTCGTCGCCACCGACGGGCTGCTCGTCGACCTCGTCCGCGAGCTCGGGGCGCAGGCGGTCGTCAAGGGTCTGCGCAGCGGCGCAGACCTCGACGCGGAGCTCGCGATGGCACTGATGAACCGGCACCTGTCGGGCGTCGAGACGGTCTTCGTCCTCGGTGACCCGGCGCTCTCGCACGTCGCGTCGTCGCTCGTCAAGGACGTGGCGCGGCACGGCGGGCGGATCGATGACCTCGTCACCCCGGGGGTCGCGGCGGCGGTCCGCCGCGCGCTCGGGGAGCGACGCGGGGGAGAGGACGGACGATGACCGACGAGCTGACGGACGACGTGACGGAGGACGGCGGGCGCACCGACGGGGTCGCGGGGGTGCTCGACGCGATCGAGCAGGCGGTGCTGCAGGCGCGGGCGATGCCGATGTCGTCCTCGGTGCTCGTCAACCGCGCCGAGATCCTCGAGCTGGTCGCGCAGGTGCGCGAGTCCCTGCCGACCCAGCTCCACCGTGCCGACGAGGTGCTCGCGGACGCCGACGCGGCCCGTGCCGCCGCCCGCGCCGAGGCGGACGCGGTGCTGGCGCGCGCCCGGGAGCGGGCCGCGGAGCTCGTGTCCCAGGAGAGCGTCGTCGCCCAGGCACAGGAACGGGCTGCGCAGCTCGTCGCCGACGCCGAGCAGACCGCGGAGGCGCTGCGGCGCGACGCGGACGACTACTGCGACCGACGGCTCGCGGACTTCGAGATCGACCTCGGCAAGGTCCTCTCGCAGGTGCAGGCCGGCCGGGCGAAGCTCGCGGGCCGCCTCGTCGCGGGCGACACCGTGTGACGCGGGCCGTCGCCCACGTGCACCGCGTGCACGACCGTGCACCTCGCGGTTTGGGCGGCGGCTCCCGGTGACGTAGAGTTGACGGTTGGTCCTGCCGATCGATGGCGTGGGCCGACTCGTCAGTGCCAGAAACAGTCGATCGACAAGGTGTCGTGCGCCCGCGCACGGCATCGGAACGAGGGGACCGGACCGTGCGCCCATCCCACCTCGATCCCCGTTCGCCGTTCGTGCTCGAGACCCACGAGCTCGGCCGACGTCCGGGATCGATGCGGACGGTGCAGCGGACGGTCGCGGCACCTGACGAGCTCGGCAGCGGCATGATCGGCATCCCCTCCGGGAGCGACCTCGAGCTGGACCTCCGGCTCGAGGCGGTCATGGAGGGGGTCCTGGTCACCGGGACGATCCGCGGCGAGGCCGTCGGGGAGTGCGTGCGGTGCCTGGAGCGTGTGGTCGAGCCTGTCGACGCCACGGTCCAGGAGCTGTTCGTCTACCCCGAGCGGGCGAAGGCCGCGGAGAGCAGCGGTGACGACGAGGACGAGGACGTGCGTGAGCTCGAGGGCGACCTGGTCGACCTCGAGCCCGCGCTGCGGGACGCGGTCGTGCCCGCGCTGCCCTTCCGGCCCCTGTGCCGGCCGGACTGCCCGGGCCTGTGCCCGCAGTGCGGGGAGCGGCTCGCGGACGACCCGGACCACACGCATGACACGATCGACCCCCGGTGGGCGGCCCTCGGCGGCCTGCTGGGTCCTGACGACGACAAGAAAGAGAGCTGACCGTGGCGGTTCCGAAGCGCAAGATGTCGCGCAGCAACACCCGTGCGCGTCGGTCGCAGTGGAAGACCACTGCCACGACGCTCACCACCTGCCCCCAGTGCAAGTCGCAGACGCGGCCGCACGTGGCCTGCCCGTCGTGCGGTGCGTACAACGGTCGTCGCTACGTCGAGGCCGTGCGCAGCGAGCACGAGGCCGTCTGACCCTCGCGACGATGACCGGCACGACCGTCGACACCGACGTCGCGTGAGCACGGCAGCGCAGTCGCTCCTCGAGAAGCTCGGGGTCCACCTGGACCCCGAGCTTCTCGTGCTCGCACTCACCCACCGCTCGTTCGCCCACGAGGCCGGTGGCATCCCGACGAACGAGCGCCTCGAGTTCCTCGGGGACACCGTGCTCGGCCTCGTCGTCACCGAGCACCTCTACCGGACCCACCCGGACCAGTCCGAGGGCGACCTCGCCAAGATGCGTGCGGCCACGGTCTCGCAGCGTGCGCTCGCGCAGGTGGCGCGCACGCTCGACCTCGGCGAGTACGTCCTGCTCGGCAAGGGCGAGCTGGCCACCGGTGGCAGGGACAAGGACTCGATCCTCTCCGACACGCTCGAGGCGATCTTCGGCGCGGTCTACCTCTCGCACGGACTCGAGCCGGCGCGCGAGCTCGTCGACCGTCTCGTCAGCCCGACGCTCGTCGTCGCGGCCGGGCTGGGTGCCGGCCTCGACTGGAAGACGTCCCTGCAGGAGCTCTCCGCCTCGCTCGGCCTCGGCGCACCGTCCTACGACGTCTCCGGGGAGGGGCCCGACCACGCCCGCGTCTTCACGGCGCGCGCCGTCGTCGGGGGCGAGGTCCGGGGCAGCGGGACCGGCTCGGCCAAGAAGATCGCCGAGCAGGAGGCCGCCTCGGCCGCCTACGCGGCGCTCGTCGCGCTGCGCGACGGGGACACGAGCGCCGACCCCGCGTCGGACGGTGCCGCCGTGCGCCCCGAGCCCCCGGTCGCCGACGCGGGCTGAGGCACGTGCCCGAGCTCCCCGAGGTCGAGACCGTCCGCGACGGGCTCGCGCGTCACGTCCTCGGCCGCACCCTGCGCGCCGTCGAGGTCCGGCGCGACTAGTCGGTGCGGCGTCACGAGGGCGGCCCGACGGACCTCGTCGCCCGGCTGCTCGGCCGCCGGTTCGAGGCGGCCGTGCGGCGCGGCAAGTTCCTCTGGCTGCTGCTCGACGAGGCGCCGGGGCGTGGTGACGACGCCCTCATGGCGCACCTCGGCATGAGCGGGCAGCTGCTCGTGCGCGGCGCGCCCCTCGCGCCTGCGCCGGACGTCGTCGCGGTCCCCGCCGACCGGCCCGACCACCCCCACCTGCGGGTGCGTCTCGACCTCGACGACGGCTCCGCGCTCGACTTCGTCGACCAGCGGACGTTCGGCCACCTGTCCGTGCCCGACCTCGTCCCCACCCCCGACGGGGCCCCCGGCGGCCTCGGCTCCGACCGGCCCGTCGTGCCCGCCCCCGTCGCGCACATCGCACGCGACCTGCTCGACCCGGCGCTCGACCGCCCCGCCCTCGTCGCGGCCGTGCGCGCGCGACGCACCGAGATCAAGCGCGCCCTGCTCGACCAGACGCTCGTCTCGGGTGTCGGCAACATCTACGCCGACGAGGCGCTGTGGCGCGCCCGGCTGCACGGTGCCCGCCCGACGGCGACGCTGCGGCGGCCCGAGGTGGAGCGGGTCCTCGACGCCGCGGCCGAGGTGATGACGGAGGCGCTCGCGCAGGGCGGCACGAGCTTCGACGCGCTCTACGTCAACGTCAACGGGGCCTCCGGCTACTTCGACCGGTCCCTGGCCGTCTACGGCCAGGAGGGGCGACCCTGCCCGCGCTGCGGCACGCCCGTGCGGCGCGACGCGTTCGCCAACCGGTCGTCGTACACCTGCCCGCGCTGCCAGCCGCGGCCCCGGGTGCGGCGCGCCTGAGGTCAGCGCTCGACGACGTTGCGCAGCGGCTCGCCCGCGACGAAGCGCATGACGTTGTCGAGGAGGAGGTCCTGCCACCCCACGGGCCTGCCGCCCGCCGCGTGCGGGCTGATGAGGACGTTCGGCGCGTCCCACAGCGGCGAGGACGCCGGCAGCGGCTGCGGGTCGACGACGTCGAGCGCGGCACCGGCGATCCGGCCGGAGTGAAGCGCGGCGAGCAGCGCGTCCTGGTCGAGCGTGCTGCCGCGGCCTGCGTTGACGACCCAGGCCCGCGGAGGCAGCAGCTCGAGCGCGCGGGCGTCGACCGCGTGGTGGGTGCTCGGGGTCGACGGCAGCAGGAGGACGAGCACGTCGGTGCGGGGGAGCACCTCCGGCAGGTCGTCCGCCGTGACGACCGGGACGCCGTGGCGGGTGCCGGCGGACCGTGCGACGCCCGTGACGTGCGCGCCCAGCGCGGCGAGGATGGGCGCGAGGTGAGCCGCGATCGAGCCGAAGCCCCACACGGTCACGTGCGCGCCGACGAGGGTGCGCACCTCGCCGGGCGGGTGCAGCGGCTGCTCACCGCCGAGCTCCGCCGCCCAGCGGTGCTCGTGCTGGGCGCGCAGCATGTCCGGCAGCCGCCGCAGGCACGCGAGGACGAGAGCGAGCACGTGCTCGCTCACGGTCGCGTCGTGCAGCCCGCGGCCGTTGGTGACGACGGCCTGCGGGGCGAACCCGGCGTCGAGCACGGCGTCCGCGCCCGCCATGAGCGTCTGCACCCAGCGCACCCGCGGGGTCGCCGCCGCGAGCTCGTGGAGGCGGTCGTCGGGGTTGCCCCAGACGACCACGGCGTCGGCCTCGGCGGCGGCCTCCGGAGGCGGTGCGGCGACGTCGTAGGTCACGGCGCGCACGCCGTCGGGCATGCGCGGCGCGCCGTCCAGCGTGCCCGGAAGGAGGATCGTCGCCACGGATAGATACGATGCCAGGGTGTCAGCAATGAGCCAGTCGACGCCGGCGCCCGGTACGGGCGCCCGCACCGGCCCCATCTCCGTCATGATCGTCGACGACCACGAGGTCGTGCGGCGCGGCATCGCCGAGGTGGTCGAGCGCACCGACGGCATGACGGTCGTCGCCGAGGCCGGGTCCGTCGCCGACGGCGTGCGCCGAGCCACCCTCGTGCGGCCCCAGGTCATGCTCGTCGACCTGCAGCTCCCGGACGGCACCGGCATCGACCTGCTCACGTCGGTGCGCGAGACGCTGCCGCAGGCGCGCGCGATCATCCTCACGTCCTTCGACGACGACGACGCGCTCGCCGCGGCGCTCGACGCCGGGGCGGCCGCCTACCTGCTCAAGAGCGTGCGCGGCGCCGAGATCACGGACGTCATCCGTGCCGTCGCATCGGGGCGCACGCTGCTCGACGACCGCACCGTCGCACGCCGCCGGGCCGGCCACGAGGACCCCACCGAGAGCCTCACGCCGAGCGAGCTGCGCGTCCTCGACCTCATCGGCGAGGGCCTGTCGAACCGCGAGATCGCCGAGCGGCTCGGGGTCGCCGAGAAGACGGTGAAGAACCACATCACGTCGCTGCTGGCGAAGATGGGGCTGCAGCGCCGCACGCAGGTCGCGGCGTGGGTCGCCTCGCGGAAGAACTCCGGCTGGCGCGCCGAGCCGCGCCACTGACCGGCCGGTCGCCCGCACCACCCGCACGCCCCGCCGACCGGCGGGGCGTGCGTCGTCTCAGCCGAGCGGTGCCTGCCAGCTGAGCAGCGTGCCCTTGCCGCTCGGTGCCGCACCGAGCGTGAACGTGCCGCCGTGCTGACGCGCACGGGTCGCGAGGTTCCCGGTGCCGGAGCTGCGCTCGCGCAGCCCGGGCAGGCCGACCCCGTCGTCCTCGACGTCGACGGTGACCGAGCCGGTGTGGCCGGCCCCCTCGACCGCGACGCGGACGCTCACCGAGGACGCGTGCGCGTGCCGTGCCGCGTTGGCGAGGCCCTCGCGGACCACGGCGACGACGTCGTCGGTGAGCTCCTGCTCGAACCGGTCGTCGATGAGGTCCTCGGCGTCACCGTCCCCGGCGTCGAGCACCGCGCCGTCGAGGGTGAGGACGAGGGACGGGGCGAACCCGAGGCCGGTGCGCGCCAGCGACGTCTCGCGGCGCAGCCGCTCGACGAGGCCGGTGGCGGCGTCGGGGTCGCGCAGCGCGTAGACGATCTGGCGGATCTGGCGCACGGAGCTGTCGACGTTGTCGAGGGCCTCCTCGACGATGCTCGTCAGCTCCTGCGGGTCGACGCCGCGTGCCGCGCGCCGCCGGACCGTCTCGAGCTGCATCCCGGTGGCGAAGAGCTGCTGGATCGCGAGGTCGTGCAGGTCGCGCGCGATCCGCTCGCGCTCGTCGAGCAGCGCCGCGACGTCCTGCGCGTGCCGGGCCTCGGCGAGGACGTAGGCGAGCGCGGCCTGGGAGGCGAACGACTCCGCGGTCGCGAGGTCGCCGTCGTCGAACGGCGTGCTCCCGATGCGCCGCAGCAGCACGAGCACCCCGACGCCGCGTCCGGAGGACTGCAGCGGGGCGAACATCGCAGGGCCGAAGGCGCGCATCTCCTCGACGTGGACCGTGCGCGACGCCGAGAGCGACGGCGTGAGCATGCCGCGGCCCTCCTCGAGCACCGTCCACGCGCGCCCGCCGCGCGGCATGACGAGCCCGGTGAGCGAGTCGGCGTGGTACCCGTCGGCGAGCTCGATGAAGAGCTCGCCACCGAGCCCGGGCAGCGCGAGCGCGGAGGTGTCCGCCCCGGCGACCTCCCGGGCGGTGCGCGCGACGTGCTCGAGCGCCTCCTCCTCGTCGACGCCCTCGAGGAGCATCGTCGTGATGTCCTGGCCGGCCTGCAGCCAGTGCTCGCGGCGCTCCGCCTCGGCGTAGAGCTGGGCGTTGGCGACGGCGATGCCGGCCGCGGCGGCGAGGGCGACGACCACGCCCTCGTCGCTGTCCGTGAACGGCCCGCCGTCGAGCTTCTCGGAGAGGTAGAGCTGGCCGTAGACGTGCTCGCCGACCTTGACCGACGCCCCGAGGAACGAGCCCATCGGCGGGTGGTGCGCGGGCCAGCCGTGGAACGCGGGGTGCTGGGTGAGGTCGTCGAGCCGCAGCGCGCCGTCGGCCGGGATCTGGCCGAGCACGCCCTGCGCGTGCGGGGGGTGGCGCAGCATCCGGGCGACGGCCGTCGGGACGCCCGTGTACACGAAGGTCGTCGAGGTGCCGGTGTCGTCGAGGACGTTGATGGCGCCGTAGCGCGCCCCCGTGAGCTCGGCGCTCACCTGGACGAAGCGGTCGAGCACCGCCGGGAGCTCGAGCTGGCCGGCGACCGCGAGGATCGCGCCGAGGAGGTCGGTGAGGGCGTCGCCGGTGAGCGGCGGCGCCGACCGGGCGGTGTCGACGAGGACCCCTCGCTGGAAGGGTGCGCCGCTGGTGGGTACGTGGACGCCCACCTCGCGCATCTCGCCCCGGTGCTCGTTCACGAACCCTCCCGCTCCTCGGCCTGCAGGGCCTCACGGTAACCGGGCACGTGCGCGAGGAGGTGCTCGTGGGTGCCGCGCGCCGCGACCCGCCCACCCGCGAGCCACAGCACCTCGTCGGCGGCGGCGAGGGGCGCCAGGCGGTGGCTGACGAGGACGACGCCGCGCGCGGTGCCCGTGCGGGTCGCCGGGGCGTGCCACAGCTCGTCGACGACGGCGTCCGCCGTCGCGCCGTCGAGGTGCTCGGCCGGCTCGTCGACGAGGACGAGCGGTGCGTCGGCGAGCAGGGCCCGGGCGAGCAGCAGCCGGCGGCGCTCGCCACCGGACACCGTGCGGGCGTCGGTGCCGACGACCGTCTCCAGCCCGTCCGGCAGCCCCGCGAGCCAGCGGCCCAGGCCCACCCGCGTCAGCGCGTCCGTGGCCTCGGCCTCCGTGACGTCCCCGCGGGCGACGCGCAGGTTCTCCAGGACGGTCGTGCCGAAGACGTGGGCGTCCTCGCTCGTGACGACGACGTCGCGGACGACCCGGTCGCGCGGCAGGTCGCCGACGGCGGTGCCGTCGAGCGTGACGGTGCCGGTGACGGGCGGCAGCAGGCCGGCGAGCGTGAGCAGCAGCGTCGTCTTGCCCTCGCCGCTGGGGCCCGCGACCGCCAGCCGGGTGCCGGGGGAGAGCGTGAGGTCGACCTCGGTGAGCGCCGGCGGGCGGCCCGGCCACCCGCAGGCGAGACCACGGGCGGCGAGCGTCGGCC
>JAEXEM010000158.1 GCA_023401045.1 Actinomycetes bacterium | reverse complement strand
GCGGTGCTCGAGGCGCTGGTCGCCCACGGTCGCCGGCGGCACCAGGCGCCGGCCACCACCCTGCTGGCGACGGTGGCGTGGTGGCGCGGCGACGGCGCCCGCGCTGCCGTCCTCCTCGAGCGTGCGCTGCGCGACGATCCCGACTACCGCCTCGCGCACCTCGTGCGGTCCGCCGTCGTCGCCGGCCTCGCCCCGGGCTGGGTCGCCCGCCGTGGGTGACGCCGGGCGGTCGTGCCGCGCCGCCCTGGTGCGCCCACCGGGGCGTCGGGCGGCTCTCGGGGGCCGGCTCTCGCAGGTCGTGACCGCGACCAGGTCGTCCGACGACGCGTGCTCGGGTAGCGTCGCGTCCGCGGCCGACCCCGGCCGGAAGGAGGATCGGCGATGGGCATCGTGGTCGGCTACCTGGCCACTCCGGAGGGTCGTGCTGCGCTCGACGCGGCCGT
This sequence comes from Actinomycetes bacterium, assembly GCA_023401045.1. Taxonomy (GTDB): domain Bacteria; phylum Actinomycetota; class Actinomycetes; order Actinomycetales; family Cellulomonadaceae; genus Cellulomonas. The sequence goes on along the minus strand of JAEXEM010000158.1, from coordinate 2,338 downwards.
CGAGGAGGCAAGGCGCCGTTCCGTGCGCGTCGTCGTGGTCGTCAGCGTCCGGCCGGACGAGCCCGAGGAGCGTCGGGCGGGCACCCGTGAGGCGCTCGAGCAGGTCAACACCGAGCTCGAGGGCCTGGGCGTGCCGCACGAGGTCCGCATGCTGGACGGCGGGGACGTCGCGGACGACCTCATCAGCACCGCCGAGGACGTCGCCGCACAGCTCGTCGTGCTGGGTCTGCGTCGCCGCAGCCCCGTGGGCAAGCTCATCCTGGGGTCGAATGCCCAGCGGGTGCTCTTCGACGCCCCGTGCCCCGTCCTCACGGTCAAGCCCGGCGCCTGATCCGCCGCCGCGGCGAGGTAGGACCCCTCGGGCGGGAATGCTGCAGGCCTGTCGGTCGTTGGACACTTCGGCCCCCACGAGCACCCGGCCGACGTGTCGTCGACGGCGCGCGCCCACGCACGAGCGGGGCCTGCCCGGGGGTCGGTACAATATCCGTCTGTCTCCCGGTCCTTCGGACCCCTCCTCGGATCCGGTTGCCGCGCTGACGAAAGGTCGTTCGTGACGTCCCAGACCCCTCACCCCGCACTTCCGCGCGAGTTCCAGCACCCTGCGTTGCAGGAGCTCATCAGGCGCGGGCGGACGCACGGCAGCGTCGACACCGCCTCGGTGCGCGCCGCGTGCGAGGCCGCCGGCGTCGAGGGCCCCAAGCGGCTGCGTGCCGTCGTGCGCGGCCTCGGAACGGCCGGTGTCGAGGTGAACGACCTCGGCACGGCCGGGCGAGCGGTCGCGGCGACGAGCGCGAAGTCCCGCCCTGCCGCCAAGGCGTCGGTCTCCGAGGGTGGCCGCGCCAAGCCCGCCGCGTCCCCTGCTGCCAAGGCTGCTGCCAAGCCGGCGGCCAAGAAGGCGGCCGCCAAGGGCGCCGGCAAGGTGACGACGGCCACCGCCGGCACCGTGACCGAGGACCTCACCGACGAGGACGACGTCGACGTCGAGGTCGACGAGACCGAGCTCGAGGACGTCGACGCCACCGACGTCGAGGTGACGGACGACGACGTCGAGGAGACGTCCGAGGACGACACCGACGAGGAGACCGCCAAGCCGGCTGCCGCGACGAAGGCCAAGGAGGACGAGCCGGAGGACACCGGCTTCGTCTACTCCGACGCCGACGACGACGACGCCCCCGCGCAGCAGGTCGTCACCGCGGGTGCCACCGCCGACCCGGTCAAGGACTACCTCAAGCAGATCGGCAAGGTCGCGCTCCTCAACGCCGAGCAGGAGGTCGAGCTCGCCAAGCGCATCGAGGCCGGCCTGTTCGCCGAGGAGAAGCTCGCCGAGACCCGCGACCAGCTCGAGCCGAAGCTGCGCCGCGAGCTCGAGTGGATCGCGCAGGACGGCCGTCGCGCCAAGAACCACCTGCTCGAGGCCAACCTGCGGCTCGTCGTCTCGCTCGCGAAGCGGTACACCGGCCGCGGGATGCTCTTCCTCGACCTCATCCAGGAGGGGAACCTCGGCCTCATCCGTGCGGTCGAGAAGTTCGACTACACCAAGGGCTACAAGTTCTCGACGTACGCCACCTGGTGGATCCGTCAGGCGATCACCCGCGCCATGGCCGACCAGGCCCGCACCATTCGCATCCCGGTGCACATGGTCGAGGTCATCAACAAGCTCGCGCGCGTGCAGCGCCAGATGCTCCAGGACCTGGGTCGCGAGCCCACGCCGGAGGAGCTGGCCAAGGAGCTCGACATGACCCCCGAGAAGGTCGTCGAGGTCCAGAAGTACGGCCGCGAGCCGATCTCGCTGCACACCCCGCTCGGCGAGGACGGTGACTCGGAGTTCGGTGACCTCATCGAGGACTCCGAGGCGGTCGTGCCGGCCGACGCGGTGAGCTTCACGCTCCTGCAGGAGCAGCTGCACCAGGTGCTCGACACGCTCTCGGAGCGTGAGGCGGGTGTCGTGTCGATGCGCTTCGGCCTCACCGACGGTCAGCCCAAGACGCTCGACGAGATCGGCAAGGTCTACGGCGTCACGCGTGAGCGCATCCGTCAGATCGAGTCCAAGACGATGTCGAAGCTGCGCCACCCCAGCCGCTCGCAGGTGCTGCGCGACTACCTCGACTGATCGACGGGCACGGGTGGCTCCGGACACCCCGCCCGCCTCGACGCCCCGCCCGGCAGAGCCGGGCGGGGCGTCGCGCTGTCACGGGACGTCGCCGAGGAGCCGCGCGGGGCGGCCCCACGCCCGCGGTGCGGTCGACGGGCCCACGCTGACCACCAGGAGGGCCCGGACGGATCGAGGCCTCCGCGCGCGGCCCGGACGCACCGAGGCCCGGACCTCACGGTCCGGGCC
>JAEXEM010000129.1 GCA_023401045.1 Actinomycetes bacterium | reverse complement strand
CCGCAGGTCCGCCTCGGACGCGTCGGGGCCGTCGGACCTGCCGCCGACCAGTGCCGCCTCGGCAGCGGTGCGTGCGACGTCCGAGAGCAGCCGCGCCGTCGTCGGGTCGTCGAGGTCGGGGACGTCGGGCAGGAGCGAGCGGGCCTCGGTCGCGGCCGCCCGGGCGTCCTCGGGCCGTCCGGCGCGCAGGGCGGTGCGGGCGGCGTCGACGAGCGTCCGCACACGGAGCACGTCGAGATCGACGTCCTCGAGCGGCAGGCGGTAGCCGCCCGGCGTGCCGAGGACCGGCAGACCGAGCCGACGCAGCCGGGAGACGAGCGCCTGGACCGCACCCGTCGCGTCGGCGGGCGGGCCGTCCGGCCACACCGCGTCGACGAGCGCGGTGACGGGTACCGCGCGGCCCCGCGGGTCGAGCAGTGCGCGCAGCGCGGAGCCGAGCCGCTCGCCGCGCACGTGACGGCCGTCGACGGCGAGCTCCCCGAGCGTGGTGATCCGCACGGCCCCAGCATCCCGCACGAGCGCGCGCACGGGAGGGCCGTCCGACGCCCGCCTGGCACCCGGCTCCCCGGAGGCGGCGCACCCGCCGCGTCGCCGGCGGGAGGTCGCGGGCTGGGCCGGACGGGTGAAACCCTCCCGGTCACCTGTCCGATTCGGACAATCCGGACGACGATGACCGGACCACCGCGAATGCGGCGGCCGGGATCCACGCGGTCGCCGCCCGGACGAAGGGGCCTCCGCGTGACCGACGCACCCGCACGCTCACCGCTCGCCCCGCACGACATCGCGCTCGACCGGGAGCGGGTGCGCCGGCGGCGCGTGCTGCGGCTGTGCGCGGTCGTCCTCGCCGTCGAGGCGTACGTCGTCTGGGCCGCGCTCACCGGGCGCCCGGTGGTCGCGCTGCCGCAGGTCGACCCGATGATCCTCGTCGCGGTGCTCTTCTTCGTCGCGCTGCTCGCGCTGCTGGTCGGCACGCAGCTCGGCGCCGGCCGCTCCCCGCACGTGACGTTCCGGCCCGAGCAGGTCGACGTCACGCTCTCCGACGTCGTCGGCATCGACCCCATCGTCGACGACGTGCGCCGCTCGATCGACCTCTTCCAGACGCACCGCCGGTTCGCCGACCAGATGGGCGGCACCCCGCGTCGCGGCATCCTCTTCGAGGGCCCTCCGGGCACCGGCAAGACGCTCACGGCCAAGGCGATGGCCGCCGAGGCGGGTGTGCCGTTCCTCTTCGTCTCCGCGACGAGCTTCCAGTCGATGTACTACGGCGCGACGGCCCGCAAGATCCGCTCGTACTTCCGTGCGCTGCGGGCGGCCGCGCGCGCCGAGGGCGGGGCGATCGGCTTCATCGAGGAGATCGACGCCATCGCGCTGCGCCGCGGCGGGCTGCTCGCCGCGGGGCAGAGCGCGGCGTTCGTCGGGCTCCCGACGGCGTCCGACCTGCTCGCCGGCCACGGCGGCGTCGTGCGCGAGGCGATGATCTCCGAGGGCACCGGCGGCGTCGTCAACGAGCTGCTCGTGCAGATGCAGTCCTTCGACGAGCCGGTCGGGCTCGACCGGCTGCGCAACCGGGTCGTCGCGGCCGTCAACCTCCTGCTGCCGGCGTCCCGCCAGATCCGCCAGCGCCGCCCCACCCGGGCCCCGATCCTCCTCATCGCCGCCACCAACCGGGCGGACCATCTCGACCCGGCGCTGCTGCGCCCGGGTCGCTTCGACCGGCGTCTGACGTTCAACCCGCCGGACGCGCACGGGCGGCGGGCACTCGTCGACCACTTCCTCGCTCGGCGGGCCCACCACCCCGAGCTCGACGAGCCCGCCGCCCGTGACCGTGTCGCCGCCGCGACGAACGGCTGGACCCCCGTCATGGTCGAGCACCTGCTCGACGAGGCCCTCGTCAACGCGCTGCGGCGCGGCGACGACGCCATGCGGTACGTCGACGTCGAGCAGGCGCGCATCACCGAGCTCGTCGGCATCGGCCACCCGGTGACGTACACGCGCACCGAGCGCGAGCTCATCGCCACGCACGAGGCCGGGCACGCCGTCACCGCGTGGCTCGTCGCCCCGAACCGCAACCTCGAGGTGCTGACGATCGTCAAGCGCGGCTCGGCGCTCGGGCTGCTCGCGCACGGGGACTGCGAGGAGGTCTACACCCGGACGCGGTACGACCTGCGGGCGCTCGTCCAGATCGCCATGGGCGGCTGGGTGGCCGAGGAGCTGTTCTTCGGCCAGACGACCACGGGCCCGGCGTCCGACCTCGCGGCCGCGACGCGGACCGCCGCCCAGATGGTCGGCGCGGCGGGCATGGCCGGGTCGCTCGTGTCGTTCGCTGCGACCGGTCGCGACGTCGTCGACGCCGTCATCGCCGACGCCGGTGCGCGGGCACGGCTGGAGGAGGTGCTCGACGCGGCGCGGGCGACGGTGCGCCAGCTCCTCGCCGGCAACCGCGACCTCGTCGAGGCGCTCCGGGACGCGCTGCTCGAGCGGCACGAGCTCATCGGGGACGAGATCACCGACGTGCTGGAGAAGGCGGTCGTGTCCCGCCCCGACGGCACGCGGCCGGTGCGTGGGGCCGAGCGGCTGCGCATCGCCTGACGGGGCCGCGGCGGGTGTCGCCCGTCGGGGTGGTCCCGTTGCGCCGCCCAGGTGAGCGGGGACGCCGGTGCGGGCCCTTCGTCCTGGGGGTGGTGACCGCATGGTGAGACGATCGCGGTGGCCGGCGACCCCGGCGCCGCAGTTCCCGTCTCGCACCTACAGGAGCGTGTTCCCGTGCCCGCCTCGACCTGGCACCGTCGTCCGACGGCGTCCCTCCCCCTGCGCACCAGGGTGCGCCACCTCGTCCACACCGTGCGCTGGGCGCCGGCCCCCTACTTCGAGGGCTCGCCGCGCCACCGCCTCCGCTACGTCGGGTACCTCGCCGGCTCGGTCCTCGCGTGGACCGTGCTCGCCATGATCGTCCTCGCCGCGCTCGGACGGGCCCTCGCGACCGTCTGACGCCCACCACCCTGTGCCGTGCGGGCAGCGCCGCCCGCACGGCACAGGCGTGCTCGGGGCCGCGCCGGTGCGCCCCCTCCGCGCCCTTTCGGGTGATCCCTGCCACCCGCAGCCCGCCCCGGGGCTCGTCGGCCGTGGCCCCGGCCACGCCCCGAACCGGGCGTACCGGACGGATGGGCTGTGGACGGTGGTGGGGACCCCGGCCGCCCGCCTGTGCACACCGGTGTGCACGGCCGGGCCCGGCGGGCGCACCGTCGTGCGTCGCTGCACGTCAGGGGCCTGTGTCGGTGTCCACAGGTAGTGTGCAACCGACCCCACAGGGTGAAAAACGACATGGCTGTAACACAACACCTAGTGGGTGGTTGCAGTGTCAGACCCCAGGTGTAGTGTCTATGCAGACGGCTCGCCCCGAACCACTCGGGTGTCCAGCGGGCCTTCGTCAGCAGGTCGGACGAGCTCCTCGCGGGGCGTCCGGCAGGGCGACGAGGGCGGCGCTGGCACCCGGCCCCCGGGTGACGCGGCCGCTGCGGGGAGACCACACACGACGACAGCTCGGGGGAGCGGACATGACCATCACGGTGTACAGCAAGCCGGCCTGCGTGCAGTGCACGGCCACCTACCGCGCCCTCGACAAGCTCGGCCACGACTACACCGTCGTCGACATCTCGCAGGACGCCGACGCGCGCGACTACGTCATGTCGCTCGGCCACCTGCAGGCGCCGGTCGTCGTGGCCGGTGGCGAGAACTGGTCGGGCTACCGCCCGGACCGCATCAAGGCCCTCGCGGACAAGCTGGCGACGCAGGTCGCCTGACGTCGGGCCGCCACGCGCGGCCGACGCCACCACGCTCCCCGGACCGGGGCCGGCAACTGTCGCCCCGGTCCGGCGGGTACTCGAGAACACAGGTCGACCGGCACCCTCGTGTGCCGGTCGACCTGCTCCGGCAGGCCTCGGCCGCCGGCACGGACGGCGGGCGACGAGCACGGGAGGCGAGCGGCGATGGGCGACCTCGTCTACTTCTCGTCCGTCTCGGGCAACACCCACCGCTTCGTGCAGAAGCTCGGCCTGCCGGCCCACCGGATCCCGGTGCGACCGACGGACGAGTTCCTCCACGTGACGGAGCCGTACGTGCTCGTGCTGCCGACCTACGGCGGGGGCAACGAGGGCGGGGCGGTGCCCCGCCAGGTCATCAAGTTCCTCAACGACGTGGACAACCGCTCGCTCATCCGCGGCGTCATCGCCGCGGGGAACACGAACTTCAACGAGGCGTACTGCATCGCCGGCGACATCGTGGCTCTCAAGTGCCGCGTGCCGCTGCTGTACCGCTTCGAGCTCATGGGAACCAACGAGGACGTCACGCGCGTGCGTGAAGGATTGGGGCAGTTTTGGCAGCGACGGTCGCAGATACCCGCGTAGAGCTGACGGGGCTGGACTACCACGCCCTCAACGCGATGCTCAACCTGTACGACGCGGACGGGAAGATCCAGTTCGACAAGGACAGGGAGGCGGCGCGGCAGTACTTCCTGCAGCACGTCAACCAGAACACGGTCTTCTTCCACGACCTCGACGAGAAGCTCGACTACCTCGTCGAGAACAAGTACTACGACCCGGCTGTGCTCGCGCAGTACGACCGCAGCTTCATCAAGTCGCTGTTCCAGTACGCGTACTCGAAGAAGTTCCGCTTCCAGACGTTCCTCGGCGCGTTCAAGTACTACACCTCGTACACGCTCAAGACGTTCGACGGCAAGCGGTACCTCGAGCGTTTCGAGGACCGCGTCTGCATGGTCTCGCTCGCCCTGGCCGAGGGTGACCAGGACTTCGCGATGCACCTCGTCGACGAGATCGTCTCCGGGCGCTTCCAGCCGGCGACCCCGACGTTCCTCAACCTCGGCAAGGCGCAGCGCGGCGAGCCCGTCTCCTGCTTCCTGCTGCGCATCGAGGACAACATGGAGTCCATCGCGCGCGGCATCAACTCCGCGCTGCAGCTCTCCAAGCGCGGGGGCGGCGTCGCCCTCCTGCTCTCGAACATCCGCGAGCACGGCGCGCCGATCAAGCACATCGAGAACCAGTCGTCCGGCGTCATCCCCGTGATGAAGCTGCTCGAGGACTCCTTCTCCTACGCCAACCAGCTCGGTGCCCGCCAGGGCGCGGGTGCGGTCTACCTGCACGCGCACCACCCGGACATCTACCGCTTCCTCGACACCAAGCGCGAGAACGCGGACGAGAAGATCCGCATCAAGACGCTGTCGCTCGGCGTCGTCATCCCGGACATCACGTTCGAGCTGGCGAAGAAGAACGAGCCGATGTACCTCTTCTCGCCGTACGACGTCGAGCGCGTCTACGGCGTGCCGTTCGCGGACGTCAACGTCTCGGAGAAGTACTACGAGATGGTCGACGACGGGCGCATCCGCAAGACGAAGATCAACGCGCGCGAGTTCTTCCAGACCCTCGCCGAGATCCAGTTCGAGTCCGGCTACCCGTACGTCATGTTCGAGGACACGGTCAACCGGGCCAACCCCATCGAGGGCAAGATCACGCACTCGAACCTGTGCTCGGAGATCCTCCAGGTCTCGACGCCGTCGACGTTCAACGAGGACCTCTCCTACGCCGAGGTCGGCCGCGACATCTCCTGCAACCTCGGCTCGATGAACATCGCGCTGTCGATGGACTCCCCGGACCTGGGCCGCACCGTCGAGACCGCGATCCGTGCGCTCACGGCGGTCTCGGACCAGACGAGCATCGAGTCGGTGCCGTCGGTGAAGAAGGCGAACGCCGGCGGGCACGCCATCGGCCTGGGCCAGATGAACCTGCACGGGTACCTGGCGCGCGAGCGGATCTTCTACGGGTCCGAGGAGGGCCTCGACTTCACGAACATGTACTTCTACACGGTCGCCTACCACGCGATCCGTGCGTCGAACCTCATCGCGCAGGAGCGCAAGGCGTCGTTCTACGGCTTCGAGCGCTCGAAGTACGCGACCGGTGAGTACTTCGAGAAGTACCTCGAGAAGGAGTGGAAGCCCCGCACCGCGCGCGTCGCCCAGCTCTTCGCCGACGCCGGCGTCCACATCCCCACGCAGGAGGACTGGCGCGTCCTGGCCGAGCTCGTCAAGGAGCACGGCCTGTACAACCAGAACCTGCAGGCGGTCCCGCCGACCGGCTCGATCTCGTACATCAACCACTCGACGAGCTCGATCCACCCGATCGCGTCGAAGATCGAGATCCGCAAGGAGGGCAAGATCGGGCGGGTCTACTACCCGGCGCCCTTCATGACGAACGACAACCTGGAGTACTACCAGGACGCGTACGAGATCGGCTACGAGAAGGTCATCGACACGTACGCCGAGGCGACGCAGCACGTCGACCAGGGCCTGTCGCTCACGCTCTTCTTCAAGGACACCGCCACCACGCGTGACCTCAACAAGGCGCAGATCTACGCGTGGAAGAAGGGCATCAAGACGATCTACTACATCCGCCTGCGGCAGCTGGCGCTCGAGGGCACCGAGGTCGAGGGCTGCGTCAGCTGCATGCTCTGACGCCCTGACCTGCGACAACGCCTTCGACGAGAACGAGGAACGAACGACATGATGAGCCCCACGGGCAAGCTCAAGCTGGTCGACCGGGTGTCGGCGATCAACTGGAACCGGCTGCAGGACGAGAAGGACCTCGAGGTCTGGGACCGCCTGGTCGGCAACTTCTGGCTGCCGGAGAAGGTGCCGGTCTCCAACGACATCCAGTCCTGGGCGACCCTCACCGAGGCCGAGAAGACGATGACGACCCGCGTGTTCACGGGTCTCACGCTGCTCGACACCATCCAGGGCACGGTCGGCGCGGTCAGCCTCATCCCCGACGCGCTGACCCCGCACGAGGAGGCCGTCTACACGAACATCGCGTTCATGGAGTCGGTGCACGCCAAGTCGTACTCGTCGATCTTCTCGACGCTCATCTCCACCAAGGAGATCGACGAGGCGTTCCGCTGGTCGGAGGAGAACCCGAACCTCCAGCGCAAGGCCGAGATCGTCCTCAACTACTACCGCGGGGACGAGCCGCTCAAGCGCAAGGTCGCCTCGACCATGCTCGAGTCGTTCCTCTTCTACTCGGGCTTCTACGCCCCGATGTACTGGGCCTCGCGCGCCAAGCTGACGAACACGGCCGACCTCATCCGCCTCATCATCCGCGACGAGGCCGTGCACGGGTACTACATCGGCTACAAGTTCCAGAAGGGTCTCGAGCTCGTCACCGAGGCCGAGCGCGCCGAGCTCAAGGACTACACGTTCGAGCTGCTCTTCGAGCTGTACGACAACGAGGTGGAGTACACCCAGGACCTGTACGACGAGCTCGGCCTCACCGAGGACGTCAAGAAGTTCCTGCGCTACAACGCCAACAAGGCGCTGATGAACCTCGGCTACGAGGCCCTGTTCCCGCGCGACGAGACGGACGTCAACCCGGCGATCCTCTCCGCGCTGTCCCCCAACGCCGACGAGAACCACGACTTCTTCTCCGGCTCGGGGTCCTCGTACGTCATCGGCAAGGCCGTCAACACCGAGGACGACGACTGGGACTTCTGATCCCGGCGTGATCGCACCCGCGGCCCCCGTGACCTCGTGGTCACGGGGGCCGCGGCGTCCTGCGGGTCGGGGAGGCCGACGTCCGGGGACGGCGGCCGCCGGTGTGGCGTCGCGGTGACGACGTCCGGGACCTGAACCACGTCTGTCGCCCCGCCCACCTGCGGCGTAGCGTCGACGGCCCACGTGCCGGACGACCCGAGGAGAGCCTCATGGCCCCCGCCCTTCCCGCCCTCGTCAGCCCCGAGGAGCTGCGCGCCGCCGTGGCGGCGGGCACCGTGCCGATCGTCGTGCTCGACGCCTCGACGGCCCTCGCCACGCAGGGCGAGGCCGAGCCGTACACCGCCCGGCCCCTGCGGGCCGAGTACCTCGACGCGCACGTGCCCGGCGCCGCGTTCGTCGACGTGACGAACGAGCTCTCGGACACCGACGCCGCGCAGCTGTTCACCGTGCCGACCCCGGAGGCGCTCGCCCTCGCGCTCGGTGCCCTCGGCATCGGCGACCGCACGCACGTCGTCGTCTACGACAACGGCGGCTCCGCGTGGGCGACGCGCGTGTGGTGGCTGCTGCGCTGGCTGGGTCACGACCACGTGTCGGTGCTCGACGGCGGGCTGGCCGCCTGGCGTGCGGCCGGGCTCCCCGTCGCGAGCGGCGCCGAGGACGACGCGGCCGCCCGTGCCACCCCGGCCCGGCTCACCC
>JAEXEM010000085.1 GCA_023401045.1 Actinomycetes bacterium | reverse complement strand
GCGCAGGTCGCGGCCTGGCTGTGGGCGGGGCCGGTGGGGCTGCTCGCACGGACGCACCCGCGATCCGCGCAGGGCGACGCACGGCAGCCCGACGGCCCGTCCACGGACGTACCCGAGACCGGCAGCACCTCACCCGACCCGCGGGGCGCTGCCCGGCGCACCCACGCCCACGAGGCGGACCGGCACCCCACCGGCGGCGACGACGCCGCCCACGTCACCAGGGAGCAGCGATGACGACGACGACCGATCGCCCCACCACGACGACGGCGGCCGCCGAGCCGCGCGCCGACGTCACGGCGCTCCAGGAGCTGCTGCTCGGCCGGCACGCGGAGGTCCGCCGTGCCGCCCGCGACATCAGCCTCGACCCGTTCTTCCAGAAGATCGAGGGGATGCCGTACGCCGAGCACCGTGAGCGGGTCATCGAGCAGCTGCGCCGCCTCGGCACCGACCACGACGTGCTGCGCGCGTTCCCCACGCGGCACGGCGGCAAGGACGAGCACGGCTCGTCGCTCGCCCGCTTCGAGGAGCTCGTGCTCACCGACCCGTCGCTGCAGATCAAGGCGGGTGTGCAGTGGGGGCTGTTCGCCTCGGCCATCCTCCACCTCGGCACCGACCACCACCACGACACGTTCCTGCCGGACGCCATGCACCTGCAGGTGCCCGGGGCGTTCGCCATGACGGAGTCCGGTCACGGCTCGGACGTCGCGTCGATCGGCACGACCGCCGAGTACGACCCGGCGACGGAGGAGTTCGTCATCCACACCCCGTTCCGCGGTGCGTGGAAGGACTACCTCGGCAACGCGGCGCTGCACGGCACCGCCGCCGTCGTGTTCGCCCAGCTCGTCACGGCCGCCCCCGGCGGGCCGCGCGTCAACCACGGGGTGCACGCGTTCTACGTGCCGATCCGCGACCCGCAGACCATGGAGTTCCTGCCGGGCGTCGGCGGGGAGGACGACGGCGTCAAGGGCGGCCTCAACGGCATCGACAACGGCCGGCTGCACTTCGACCACGTCCGCGTGCCGCGCACCAACCTCCTCAACCGGTACGGCGACGTCGCCCCCGACGGGACGTACTCCTCGCCGATCAAGAGCCCGGGACGACGCTTCTTCACGATGCTCGGCACGCTCGTCCAGGGTCGCGTCTCGCTCGACGGCGCCGCGGTCAACGCGAGCAAGATCGCGCTCGCCATCGCGGTGACGTACGCCAACCAGCGTCGGCAGTTCGCCGGCGGCACGTCCGACGAGGTCGTGCTGCTCGACTACGGCCAGCACCGCCGCCGCCTGCTGCCGCTCGTCGCCGAGACGTACGCGGCGACGTTCGCGCACGAGGAGCTCCTCGAGGCCTTCGACGAGGTCTTCTCCGGCCGCGGCGACACCCCCGAGAAGCGCGAGGACCTCGAGACGCTCGCCGCGGCGCTCAAGCCGTCGTCGACGTGGGGCGCGCTGCGCACGATCCAGACGTGCCGCGAGGCGTGCGGCGGGGCCGGGTTCCTCGCCGAGAACCGCCTCACCGGCCTGCACGCCGACCTCGACGTCTACGCCACCTTCGAGGGCGACAACACCGTGCTCTACCAGCTCGTCGCCAAGCGCCTGCTCGGGGACTACGCGGAGTCGCTCAAGGCCGTGCAGTCCGACCGTGGCGACCTCGCGCGGTTCGTCGCCGGCCGCGTCGCGGACGCCGCGATGCACCGCACCCCGCTCGTGCGCGCCGTCCAGACCCTCGGGGACCGCGGCGACAAGCGGCGGTCGGTGGGCCGGCTGCGTGACGAGGACACCCAGCGCGAGCTCCTCACGGACCGGGTCGAGGCGATGGTCGCGCAGGTCGCGCAGGCCCTCGCCCCGGCGCGCAAGATGAGCCCGGAGAAGGCCGCCGAGCTGTTCAACACCCACCAGCACGAGCTCATCGAGGCGGCGCGCGCGCACGCCGAGCGCGTCCAGTGGGAGGCGTTCACGCGGGCGCTGGCGACGGTGCAGGACCCGGGCACCAAGCGGGTGCTCACGTGGGTGCGCGACCTGTTCGGGCTCACGCTCGTCGAGCGGAACCTCGCCTGGTACCTCATCAACGGCCGGCTCTCGGCGGGCCGGGCGCGCATGGTGACGTCGTACATCGAGCGGCTGCTCGTGCGGCTGCGCCCGCACGCGCAGGACCTCGTCGACAGCTTCGGCTTCACCCAGGGGCACCTGCGGGCGCCGATCTCGTCAGGGGTCGAGCAGGAGCGTCAGGACGAGGCGCGTGCGTACTACCGCGCGCAGCGCGCGAGCGGTGACGCGCCGGTGCCGGAGAAGCACGTGCGCCGCTGACTGCGGCTCCTCGACGGCCCGTCGCCCCCGGGTGGCGGGCCGTCGCGCGTCCGCGGATGGTCACCCCGGACGTCGGTCGCGCGAGCCGAGGCCATGAGAGTTCTCTCATCGCACGCTCGGTGCCGGTGAACCGTCCCCAGCTGCGGCCTGCCCGCCCGGACCCGGTCTGACCTGCGCCGAAGCCTGTGCGGGGCGGCGGGTGACCAGGTCGTGTTCACAACCAGGACAAACCTGTGGATGTCTCGCGATCCGGTCGCGCGCTGGCGGTGCACGAGCGTCGACCCCTTGGGTGTGTCCCGGTCAGGCCGCTGCAGGGGGCGGTCGCGAGGCACGACGGCGACGACGTGCGTAGGGGGTTCCGCATGTCCGCGCGTCCAGTCAGCTCACGCCTGCGCGCCTTCACGGCGCTCGTCGTGGCGCCGGTCGTCCTCGTCACGGGGGTCGTGCTGGCGCCGCCGCTGGCCGCTGCCGCACCGGAGCCGGAGGCTCCCGTCGCGCAGCAGGGCGCCGCGCCCGTCCAGCGCCCGCTGCCGCGCAACGC
>JAEXEM010000459.1 GCA_023401045.1 Actinomycetes bacterium | reverse complement strand
GCCCGGCACCTCGAGGTCGACGACCGTCACCTCGAGCCGGTCGGCGCGCCCGATCGTCGCCGCGTAGACCGCTCCCCCGCCGATGACCCACACGTCCGGCGCCGAGGCGAGCGCGGCGTCGAGGTCGTCGCGCACGGTCGCACCCGGCGCCTCGAAGGCCGCGTCGCGGGACAGCACGACGTTGCGACGGCCGGGCAGCGGGCGGAACCGCTCGGGCAGGGACTGCCACGTCGCGCGGCCCATGACGACGGTCGCGCCGGACGTCACCTCACGGAAGTGCGCGAGGTCCTCGGGCACGTGCCACGGGATCGTGCCCGCGTCCCCGATGACCCCGGCGGGCGTCTGCGCCCAGACGAGTCCGATCACGCGCGTCAGACCGCCACGGGCGCGGAGATCGCCGGGTGGTGCACGTAACCCTCGACCTCGACGTCGTCCCACGTGTACTCGAACAGCGAGGGCGCGCGCCGCAGCCGCAGCGTCGGGTACGGGTACGGGTCGCGCGTGAGCTGCTCGCGGACCTGCTCGACGTGGTTGTCGTAGACGTGGCAGTCGCCGCCGGTCCACACGAGGTCACCGACCTCGAGCCCCACCTGCTGCGCGAGCATGTGGGTGAGCAGCGCGTACGACGCGATGTTGAACGGCACCCCGAGGAACAGGTCCGCCGAGCGCTGGTACACCTGGCACGAGAGCCGCCCGTCGGCGACGTAGAGCTGGAAGAACGCGTGGCACGGCACGAGCGCCATGTCGTCGAGCGCCGCGACGTTCCAGGCCGAGACGACGTGCCGGCGCGAGTCGGGGTCGCGCCGCAGACCCTCGACGAGCGTCGTCAGCTGGTCGACGTGACCGCCGTCGGGCGTCGGCCACGACCGCCACTGCACGCCGTACACCGGCCCGAGCTCGCCGTCGGCGTCAGCCCACTCGTCCCAGATGTGCACGCCCTTGTCGACGAGGGACCCGATGTTCGACTCCCCGCGCAGGAACCAGAAGAGCTCCTCGGCGACGCCGCGGAAGAACACGCGCTTCGTCGTGACGAGCGGGAACCCGGCGCGCAGGTCGTAGCGCAGCTGGTGCCCGAACAGCGAGCGCGTCCCCGTGCCCGTGCGGTCCGACTTCGGGGTGCCGGTCTCGAGGACGAGCCGGAGCAGGTCCTCGTACGGGGTGGGGACGTCCTGGGAGGTGGTGCGCGAGGGGGCACCGGTGTCCGTCATGGCGACATCGTAGGCAGCGGGCGAGGATGGGCGGCATGACCGCGCCGCTGCCGCCCAACGTCGCCGCCCACGTGCCCACCGGGATCCTCGTCGGCGGGCGGTGGCGGCCCGCACGGACCGGTGCGACGTTCGAGGTCGAGGACCCGGCGACCGCGCGGACGATCTTCGAGGTCGCCGACGGCGACGAGCAGGACGCCCGCGACGCGCTCGACGCGGCGGTCGACGCGTTCGGCCCGTGGCGCCGGACGACGCCGCGGCAGCGCGCCGACCTGCTGCGTGCGGTCTACGACACGATCACGGCGCAGGCCGAGGACATCGCCGCCCTCGTCACGGCGGAGGGCGGCAAGCCGCTCGCGGAGTCCCGCGCCGAGGTGGCGTACGCCGCGGAGTACGTGCGGTGGTTCGGCGAGCAGGCGGTGCGCGTCGACGGGCTCGCCCGGCGCGCCCCCGCGGGCACCCACCACCAGCTCGTGCTGCGCCGCCCGGTCGGCCCGGCGCTGCTCGTCACACCGTGGAACTTCCCCATCGCGATGATCGCGCGCAAGGTCGCCCCGGCCCTGGCGGCCGGGTGCACGTGCGTCGTCAAGCCGGCCCGCCTCACCCCGCTGACGACCGCCTACGTCGCGGAGATCATCCGGTCCCAGCTCGAGGCGCGGGACCTGCCGCCCGGGGTCGTCAACGTCGTGCCGACGACCTCCGCCCGCCGGGTGAGCGAGCCGCTGCTCGCCGACCCGCGGCTGCGCAAGCTGTCCTTCACCGGCTCGACCGAGGTGGGCTCGAGCCTCCTCGCGGCGGCCGCGCCGAACGTGCTGCGCACCTCGATGGAGCTCGGCGGCAACGCGCCGTTCCTCGTCTTCGAGGACGCCGACCTCGACGCCGCCGTCGAGGGCGCCGTGCAGGCGAAGATGCGCAACTCCGGGCAGACGTGCGTGGCGGCGAACCGCTTCCTCGTCCACACGTCGGTGGCCGCCGAGTTCTCGGCCCGCCTGACGGCGGCCTTCGACGACCTCGTCATGGGGCACGGCGCCGACGCGGGCGTGAGCGTCGGGCCGCTCATCGAGCGGTCCGCCGTCGAGCGGGTCGCCGAGGTCGTCGCCGAGGCCGCGGACGGTGGCGCGCGGGTCCGCACGGGCGGCGAGGTCCCGCGCCGGGCGGGCCACTTCTACCCGCCGACGGTGCTCACCGACGTCGCACCCGACGCACGGGTCGTCACCGAGGAGGTCTTCGGCCCCGTGGCACCGGTCGTCACCTTCGGCGACGAGGAGGAGGCGCTGCGCCTCGCCAACGGCACGCCGTTCGGGCTCGTCGCGTACGCCTACACCCGCGACGTCGGGCGGGCGATGCGGCTGGCCGAGGAGGTCGAGGCCGGGATGATCGGCATCAACCGCGGCATGGTCTCCGACGCGAGCGCACCGTTCGGCGGGGTCAAGCACTCCGGGCTGGGCCGCGAGGGCGGCGAGCTCGGGCTCGAGGAGTACCTCGAGCCGGTGTACGTCGCGCTCTGAGCGGGCCGGCGGACGCCCCGGCGTGCTCCGCCGGGCGTGTGCGACAGTGGCGCGGTGACCACGCACGACCCCGGCGCCGCGGTCCGCCGCCAGGCGGTGTCGGTGTCGGTGGCCACCGGTCTGTACGGCGTGTCGTTCGGTGCGCTGTCGGTCGCGGCCGGCGTGTCCGTCCCGCAGACGCTCGTCCTCGGGCTCCTCATGTTCTCCGGGGGCTCGCAGTTCGCCTTCGTCGGTGTCGTCGGCTCCGGTGGTGCGCTGGGTGCGGCGGTTGCGTCGGCGGCGCTGCTCGGGGGCCGCAACGCGCTGTACGGCGCGCAGCTCACCCCGCTGCTCGACCTGCGGTGGCGGTGGCGGCTGCCGGCTGCCCTGCTGACCATCGACGAGTCCACGGCGGTCGCGACCGCGCAGCCGGACCGCAGGCTGGCGCGGCTCGGCTTCTGGTGGACCGGGGTCGGGGTGTACGTCCTGTGGAACGCGTTCGTCCTCCTCGGGGCGCTCGTCGGTGACCGGCTCGGCGACCCGCGCGCCTACGGCCTCGACGCCGCGGCGGCGGCCGCCTTCCTCGGTCTGCTGTGGCCGCGTCTCGGCGGCCGGGTCGCCCGGCTCGTCGCCGGCGCCGCCGTCGTCGTGGCGCTCGCGACGACACCCGTGCTGCCCGCGGGCCTGCCGGTGCTCCTCGCGGCCGCGGTCGCGGTGGTCGTCGGGGTCGTCACCGGTCGCCGTGAGGAGGTGGCCGTGTGAGCGCGTTGTGGGGGGCCGTCCTGCTCGCGAGCCTCGCCTGCCTCGCGCTCAAGGTCGCCGGCCACGCGCTGCCCGAGCACTGGCTCGCCG
>JAEXEM010000383.1 GCA_023401045.1 Actinomycetes bacterium | reverse complement strand
CCCCGGCAGCCCGCGCTCCCGCTGCGGATCGCGCGCGGGGTGTGGATGGGGGCGGCGCACGTCATGGGCGGTGCGGCTCGCCGCGTCGGCGCGGGAGCCCGCGACCTCGACCCCGCGCACCGTCGTGACGGTCTCGCGATGCTCCTCGTCGCGCTCGCGGTCGTCGTGGCGGCACGCGAGTGGTGGGACCTGTCCGGGACCGCCGGCGACATCGTCCACAACGTCGTCGCCGGCACGTTCGGCGTCGTCGGCGTCGTCGTGCCGGTCGTCCTGCTCGGGGTGGGCATCCGCCTCATGCGGCACCCGGAGCGGGTGCAGGCGAACTCCCGCATCGGCATCGGGCTGTCGTGCATGATCGTCGCCGCGTGCGGCCTCGTCCACCTGTCGCGGGGCCTGCCGGGCACCGACGACATGTCCGCGATCCGGTCGGCCGGCGGCATCGTCGGCTTCCTCGTCGGCACACCGCTGGCCGGGTGGCTGACGACCGTCGTCGCCGGCATCCTCCTCGCGCTCCTCGCGTTCTTCGGGACCCTCGTCGTCACCGCGACCCCGGTGCACCAGATCGGTCCGCGGCTCGCCGGCCTCTACCGCCGTCTCACCGGTCAGCACGGGCACCCCGCCGACGAGGCCGAGGAGGACGACGCGCCGCTCGTCATCGAGGCGCTCCACAGCGCGCGGCCCGAGCCGCCGACGAAGAAGTCGCGCCTGCCGCGCCTGGGGCGTCGTCGCGCCGACGCGGCGCCCGACCCCGACGAGGCGCGCCTCGACGAGTACGAGGGGGACGAGGCGTTCGAGCGCGCCGCGCTCGTCCACCACGAGCACGAGTCCGAGGACGACGTCGAGACCCGCCGGATGCCGCCGGCGGCGGACACCGTCCCGACCACGGCCGTCACCGAGGCCGCGCCGGCACCCCGTCCTGCCGGTGGCGGCCTCGCGGCGCCGCCGACGAGCGCCGTGCCGCGTGGCGAGCAGCCGATGCTCGAGGGCGACGTCGTCTACATCCTCCCGAGCGAGGACGCCCTCGCGAAGGGCGCGCCGCACAAGGTCCGGTCGGCCGCGAACGACCGTGTCGTCGAGTCCCTCACGTCCGTCCTCGAGCAGTTCGAGATCGACGCCCAGGTGACCGGGTTCACCCGCGGTCCGACGGTCACGCGCTACGAGGTCGAGCTCGGTCCGGCGGTCAAGGTCGAGCGTGTCACCGCGCTGAGCAAGAACATCGCCTACGCCGTGGCGAGCGCGGACGTGCGCATCCTCTCGCCCATCCCCGGCAAGTCGGCCATCGGCATCGAGATCCCCAACACCGACCGTGAGACGGTCGCGCTCGGGGACGTGCTGCGGTCGTCCGCAGCCAAGCGCACCGAGCACCCGATGGTCATCGGCGTCGGCAAGGACGTCGAGGGCGGGTACGTCGTCGCCAACCTCGCGAAGATGCCGCACCTGCTCGTCGCGGGCGCCACCGGCGCGGGCAAGTCGTCGTTCGTCAACTCGATGATCGTCTCGATCCTCATGCGCTCGACGCCCGACGAGGTGCGCATGATCCTCGTCGACCCCAAGCGCGTCGAGCTCACGCTCTACGAAGGCATCCCGCACCTCATCACGCCCATCATCACGAACCCGAAGAAGGCGGCCGAGGCCCTCGAGTGGGTCGTCAAGGAGATGGAGGCGCGGTACGACGACCTCGCGATGTTCGGGTACAAGCACATCGACGACTTCAACGCCGCGGTGCGCGCCGGCAAGGTCAAGCCGCTGCCGGGCTCCGAGCGCAAGATCGCGACGTACCCGTACCTGCTCGTCATCGTCGACGAGCTCGCCGACCTCATGATGGTCGCCCCTCGCGACGTCGAGGCGTCGATCCAGCGGATCACGCAGCTCGCGCGGGCCGCCGGCATCCACCTCGTCCTCGCGACGCAGCGGCCGTCGGTCGACGTCGTCACCGGTCTCATCAAGGCGAACGTGCCCTCCCGCCTCGCGTTCGCGACGAGCTCGCTCACCGACTCCCGCGTCGTCCTCGACCAGCCGGGTGCCGAGAAGCTCATCGGCCAGGGTGACGCGCTCTTCCTGCCGATGGGCGCCGCCAAGCCCATGCGCACCCAGGGCGCGTGGGTCTCGGAGTCCGAGATCCACGCGGTCGTCGAGCACGTCAAGACGCAGCTCAAGCCGGTCTACCGCGAGGACGTCACCGTCCAGGCCGCGAAGAAGCAGGTCGACGAGGACATCGGCGACGACCTCGACCTCCTCCTGCAGGCGGCCGAGCTCGTCGTCACCACCCAGTTCGGCTCGACGTCGATGCTGCAGCGCAAGCTGCGCGTGGGCTTCGCCAAGGCGGGTCGTCTCATGGACCTGCTCGAGTCCCGCGAGATCGTCGGGCCGTCGGAGGGCTCGAAGGCGCGCGAGGTGCTCGTGCAACCGGACGACCTGCCCGGGACGCTCGCCATGCTGCGCGGGGAGCCGGGGTCCGACGCCGGTGCGCCGGCCGACGAGGAGGACGACGGCGGGCACGCACCCGCCGACGTCGACTGAGCGGCGCTGTGGACGCAGCTCTCGTCGGGCCGTACGGGATCGTCAGCTCGGTCATCGCGGTCGTCGCCGTCGTCGCGCTCGTCGGCGTGCTCGTCCTGCTGCGCCGGGAACGTGCCCAGGCCCGCCGCAACGCCGAGCTCGTGCGCGTCGCCCAGCAGCTCAACACCCGGTACGACGCGCTCCAGAGCGTGACGCGCGAGGGCGTCCTCGTGCTCTCGCACGACGGGGTCGTCACCGACCTGTCGGACCGGGCGGCGCAGGTCCTCCAGGTGCGGCGCGACGCCGTCGTCGGGGTGCCCGTCGGGCGGCTTCCGGTCGTCCTCCTCGACGACCGCGGGCTCGCCGTCAACCCCGCCCAGGTGATCGGCCACCGCGGCTCCGACGGCGAGGCGACCCGGGTCGTCACGCTCATGCCGCCGCTGCCCGGCGAGCGGCCCAGCGTCCTGCAGGTGACGAGCCGGCTCGTCGGGGGCGACGGCGAGACGGCCGTGCTCGCCACGGTCGTCGACATCACCGCACGCCACGAGGTCGAGGAGGCCCTCACCCGCAGCGAGACCCAGTTCCGCGTGGCGATGGAGAACGCGCCGATCGGCATGGCCCTCGTCGACCTCGACTGGCGCATCGTCGAGGCGAACGTCGCCCTCGCGGAGCTGCTCGGCACGCACGTGTCGGCGCTGCGGGGGTACCGGATCGACGAGCTCAGCGCGCCGGAGGACCGGGCCGCGCAGCGCATGGAGATGGACAAGCTGCTCGGCGGCGGTCAGCAGCGGTTCTCCCTCGAGATGCGGTGCCGGCGGGCCGACGACCAGCTCGTGTGGGTCGTCGTCGACGGTGCGCTCGTGCGGGGCTCCGACGGCCGACCGGACCACTTCGTCGTCCAGGTGCGGGACGCGACCGAGTCGCGCATGCAGGCGGAGATGCTCACCCACCGCGCGATGCACGACCCGCTCACCGGCCTGGCCAACCGGAGCCTGCTGCAGGAGGTGCTGCAGACCGCGCTCGCGCAGCCCGGCGCGGTCGACCGGATCGCGGTGCTCGCGTGCGACCTCGACGGGTTCAAGGCGATCAACGACCGGTACGGGCACGCCGCGGGCGACGAGATCCTCGTCCACGTCGCCGGTGTCCTGCGAGCCGCCACCGGGACCGGGGGGACCGTCGCCCGGCTCGGTGGCGACGAGTTCGTCGTCGTCGTGCAGGACCAGCACGCGGCGCGCGCGGTCTTCGAGATCGCCAACGAGATCCACGCCGGGCTCGCCGAGCCCGTCCGCGTCGCCCGGCGCCGGCTCGCGGTCGCGGCGAGCGTCGGCATCGCGCTCGCCGAGCCGCACCTCGTCGAGGCCGGAGCGCCGACGCTGCTCGCCGCCGCCGACGCCGCCCTCTACCGCGCCAAGCAGGGCGGGCGCGGACGTACCGAGGTGTACGACACGTCGATGGAGCTGTCGACGCCGTCGGACCTCCAGCGCGAGCTCGTCCACGCCATCGAGGCGGACGAGCTCGTCGTGCACTACCAGCCGATCGTCGACCTCTCGGACGGGCGGGTCGTCGGGTACGAGGCGCTCGTGCGCTGGCAGCACCCGCACCGCGGCCTCCTCCTGCCCGGCGCCTTCCTGCCCCACCTCCAGGAAGCCGGGGTCTCGGTGCTCCTCGGGCAGTTCGTCGCGTCGCGCGTCGTCGAGTTCCTCGCCAGGACCGCGGACGACGGGCGCTGGGTGTCGGTCAACGTCTCGGCCGACCAGCTCGGGGACTCCGAGCTCGCGACGCGCCTGCTGCAGGACCTGTCCCGGCACCGGGTGACCGCCGGACGTCTCGTCCTCGAGCTCACCGAGTCCTCGCTCGTCGCGTCCGGGACGCGGATCCGCCACGAGCTCACCCAGCTGTCCGCCGCGGGTGTGCCGATCCTCCTCGACGACTTCGGCACCGGCGTCTCCCCGCTGTCGTACCTGCGCGACCTGCCCGTCGCGGGCGTCAAGCTCGACATGTCGTTCACCTCGGGCATCCCGCACGACCCCACCGCCGGGAAGGTCGTCCGGGCGCTCGGCGCGCTCGCCCGCGAGCTCGCGATGGTGACGATCGCCGAGGGGATCGAGCACGAGGAGCAGGCGGAGTTCCTGCGGCGCAACGGCTGGCGGTACGGCCAGGGCTGGCTGTACGGCGGCGCCCAGCCCGCCACGTGAGACGGTCGGTCAGCGCGGTCGGCTGACGACGACCGGTGCCGGGCCCGTCGGTGCGACCGGCGACGTGCGCTCGGGCGCCGCGGTGCCCGCGGCTGCCCGGACGCGTGCGAGC
>JAEXEM010000352.1 GCA_023401045.1 Actinomycetes bacterium | reverse complement strand
GGCTACGCCCACTCCCACGGCCCCGACGGCGACGACACGCACCAGCACGGCCACGAGCACGGCCACGAGCACGGCCACCACGCGACCGAGCCGCCGGCGCGGGCGCTCGCCCGCGGGCGCGTCGGCTGACACCACCTCGGCCGCGGGCCGCGGCCGCCACGACGAGGCACGACACACCACACGACGTCCGGCGTACCGAGCCGGGCGGGAGCACGGGGGGACGCAGGATGCTCGGCAGCCCGAAGTACGACCACACGAACGAGGACATCGAGATCAACGCGGGGCGGGAGACCGTCACGCTCGTCGTCAGCAACACCGGCGACCGCGCGATCCAGATCGGCTCGCACTTCCACTTCTTCGAGGTCAACCGCGCGCTGCTCTTCGAACGGGAGAAGGCGTACGGCATGCACCTCGACATCCCGGCGGGCACCGGTGTGCGCATCGAGCCGGGGGACACCCGCGAGGTGACGCTCACCGCGTACTCCGGCGGGCGCCGTGTCATCGGCTTCAACGGGCTCGTCGAGGGTGGCCTCGACGCCCGCCAGACGCACGCCGACGCGCTGCGCCGGCTCGCCGACGGTGGCTTCCAGGACGGCGTGCCGAGCAGCAGGCCCGCCCGGCGGCAGACCGGCAAGCAGACCGGCAAGCAGTCCGGCAAGGCGGCCGGGAAGAGCGGGGGGAAGAACTGATGGCGATCATCTCGCGCAAGCAGTACACGGACCTCTTCGGGCCCACCCGTGGTGACAAGGTGCAGCTCGGCGACACCAACCTCGTCATCGAGATCGAGCACGACTTCGCCGAGGGGCACTACGGCGACGAGGTCGTCTACGGCGGTGGCAAGACCGCCCGTGACGGGATGGCCGCCGACCCGACGGCCACCGGACCGCAGGGCGTGCTCGACCTCGTCATCACGAACGCCATCGTGCTCGACCCCGTCCTCGGCGTGCTCAAGGCGGACATCGGGGTGAAGGACGGGCGCATCGCCGGCATCGGCAAGGCCGGCAACCCCGGCCTGCAGAGCGGGGTCGACCCGAGACTCGTCGTCGGCACCGGCACCGAGATCATCGCCGGCGAGCACCTCATCGCCACGGCGGGCGGCATCGACCCGCACGTGCACCTCATCAGCCCGCAGCAGGGTCACGCGGCGATCTCCAACGGGATCACGACCCTCTTCGGCGGTGGCACCGGGCCGAGCGACGCGACGAACGGCGTGACGACGACCCCGGGCGCCTGGTACATCCACCGGATGCTCGAGGCGACCGACGAGCTCTCGGTGAGCCTGGGCATCTACGGCAAGGGGAACGGCTCACGCCCGGCGGCGATCGCCGAGCAGATCGAGGCCGGCGCCGGCGGGCTCAAGGTCCACGAGGACTTCGGCGCCACCCCGGCCGCGCTCAGCTGTGCGCTGTCGGTGGCCGACGACTACGACGTCCAGCTCGCGGTCCACACCGACAGCCTCAACGAGGCCGGCTACGTCGAGGACACGATCTCGGCGATCAACGGGCGGACCATCCACACGTTCCACACCGAGGGTGCCGGTGGCGGTCACGCACCGGACATCATGCGGCTGGCCGGTGAGCCGAACGTGCTGCCGTCCTCGACGAACCCGACGCTGCCCTACACGGTGAACTCCGTCGACGAGCTGCTCGACATGGTCATGGTCTGCCACCACCTCTCGCACGACATCCCCGAGGACGTCGCGTTCGCCGACTCCCGGGTGCGAGCCGAGACGATCTCGGCCGAGACGGTCCTGCACGACCTCGGCGTGCTGTCGATGTTCTCCTCGGACTCCCAGGCCATGGGCCGCATCGGGGAGTCCTTCATGCGGTCCTTCCAGACGGCGCACCACAACAAGGACAAGCGCGGCAAGCTGCCCGAGGACAACCCGGGCAACGACAACGTCCGTGTGCTGCGCTACCTCGCGAAGGTGACGATCAACCCGGCCATCACGACGGGCATCGCCGACCACGTCGGCTCCCTCGAGGTCGGCAAGATCGCCGACATCGTCCTGTGGCCGACGGGATCGTTCGCCGCCAAGCCGAAGATGGTCCTCAAGGGCGGGATGATCCGCTGGGCGCTCATGGGTGAACCGAACGCGTCGCTGCCGACGCCGCAGCCGGTGTTCTACCGGCCGATGTTCGGCGAGTCGGGGCTGGCGCAGAGCACGACGCGCGTCACCTTCATGTCCCAGGCCGCCATCGACAAGGGCGTGCCGGAGCGGCTCGGGCTGCGCAGCACGGTGCTGCCGATCCGGAAGGTCCGGCACCTGGGCAAGCAGCACATGCTGCGCAACGACCGCGCGCCGGCCATCACCGTCGACCCGGAGACGTTCAAGGTCACCGTCGACGGCGCCGCGGTCCACATCGACCCGGCGCAGCGGCTGCCGCTCACCCAGCTGTTCTTCCTCGCGTGAGGCCCGCCGTGACGACGACCGACGTGCCCGGGCTGCTCGTCAGCCTCCAGCTGTCCGACTCCGCGTTCCCGAGCGGCTTCTACACGATGTCGCACGGGCTCGAGGGGTTCAGCCAGGCACGTCTCGTCGCTCACGGCGGCGTCGAGGACCTCCTGCGGGGGATGCTCGTGCACTCCGTGGGCCCCGGCGCCCCCACCCCCCGCCCCCCGGCCCCCCAGGCCCCCACCCGCGGCGCCAGGGGCCGCGTGCGGCAC
>JAEXEM010000186.1 GCA_023401045.1 Actinomycetes bacterium | reverse complement strand
GGTCCAGGTGCCGCTGCGCGTCGCCGGCGCGGTCCGGACGAGCCTCGACGTGCGTCTCGACGCGGCCGGGGCGACGCCCGCGACCGCCGCGGTGCCGCTCGTCGCGTCCTCCGCGAACCTCTCACCGGTGTGGTCCGGCACCGGTGACCTCGACGTCACCGAGGTGGGTGCCCCGCTCCTCGGGTGCACCGGCCCGTACGGTGCCCCATGCGCCGGTGCCGACATCGACAACAACGGCCGCACGATGTCGCCGCTCGACGAGGTCGGCCCGGGCGGGCCGCGGGCAGCGGTCCCGGTGTCGTCGGCCACCCGGCTCGACCTTCCGGCGGGCCGCGACGTCGTGTGGGCCGGGCTCTACTGGTCGGCGGGGCGGGGGCCGGGCGACAGGTGGAGCGCGGACCTCGGCGGCGCGCGCCTCCTCGCGCCGGGCGTCGCTGACTACCAGGACGTCCGCGCGTCCTCCGTCGTGCGGGTGACCGACGGTCAGCAGCGGGAGTACTACCAGGCGGCCGCCGACGTCACCGACCTCGTGGCCGCGGCCGGCGGCGGCACGTGGGCGCTCGCGGACGTCGCCGTCAGCGCCGGGCGCACCGACCGCGACCCGACGTACTACGCGGGCTGGGCGCTCGTCGTCGTCCACGGCACCGTCGGCGAGGGCGGCTCGACGGTGACCGTCCACCAGGGCGGGTCGTGGGTCGGCACGTCCGCGACGGCTCCCGCGTTCACGTTCGTCGGTCAGGCGGGAGCGAGCACCCGCATCGGTGTGGTCGCGTGGGAGGGCGACAGAGGCGCCGCCAACGACCGGCTCACGCTCTCCGGCGTCGGTCCGCTCACCCCGCTGCGGTGGGACGGGACGGCCGTGGCCGGGCCGGGCTCGCGCGACAACGCGTTCGACTCGACGGCGACGGGCTGGCGGGCGGCGAACTCCCTCGGCGTCGACGCCAAGGGGTTCGTCGAGGTGCGGCTGCCGTCGGACGTCGCCTCGCTCACCGCGACGACCGGAGGCGACCAGTACCTCATCGGCGTCGTCACGGTGCGGACGGCCGCACGCACCGGCTGAGTCGTGCCCGGCGGCACGCAGCCGGGCCGGTGGATGCCTGTGCCGGGCGCAGGCGCGCCCGGGGCCTCGGCGACGGTGCCGTCAGGTGCGACGCCGTGGCGCCGCGGGGGAGGGTGCGCTGCCGAGCCGGTTCGGGGTCCCCCGATCCCGGGCGCCGGCCCGGCAGCGCGTGTCCTCAGCCGGCGTCCCCCGAGCCGCTGAGGACATCAGTGGTGCCCGGCCCGGTGACGGGCCTGAGCAGTCGCGGACGGACGGCGTGCGCGCCGCCCGTCGCGTCGGGCGTCCGTGCGCCGCGGGTCCCGCGGGCGAGCGAGAGCGTGGCGTACGTCTCCGAGCCGGGGAGCGCCTCCTGCGCGAGCTCGCGCAGGGCGTCGGCGGTCTCCGTGAGCTCGGCAGCGGTCGGGGGCACGGCACCGTCGGTGCCGGTGTCCGGGAGGCTGACGTAGAGCACGAACCCCGCGCGCGCCTCGGCCGGCGGTGGCACCGGTCCGGTGTGGCTGCGAGAGGTACGCAGACGTGCAGGTGAGGTCATGACTTGTCTCCATGGGCGTGCGCCGTCGCGGCGCCGCCCGGCGGTCGGCGGGATGACTGTCCGGCGTTGTCGGGTCAGGGTCGACAGGGGCTCGGATACCACCCGGACGCGTGCACACGAGGGCCGACGGCCGGGGTGCACAGGAGGGACGTCACGGGACTCACCGGACGATCGTGACACGACGGACGCACGGAGCCAAAGGGATGGGGCCGCGTGTCTCAGGCGGTAAGACCGGAACCGGGTGAGTTTCGGACGACGGGTCGATGACCAGCCGCGACGGTGTCGCGGCTCGCCCGGCATCCGAGACGGCTCCTGGGAGCCCGGTGGGAGCCCCGGACGGCCGCCCGAAGGGGGGGCGGGTCAGACGATCCCGTAGAGCCGGTCGCCGGCGTCGCCGAGCCCCGGCACGATGTACGCCTTCTCGTCGAGCCGCTCGTCGACGGCCGCGACGACGACCTGGACGTCGGCGCGGTCACCGACGGCCTCCTCGACGACCTTGATGCCCTCGGGTGCGGCGATGAGGCACACCGCGGTGACGTCCCGAGCGCCGCGCTGCAGGACGTAGTCGATCGACGCGACGAGCGTGCCGCCGGTCGCGAGCATCGGGTCGAGGAGGAAGCACTGCCGGTCGGTGAGGTCGTCCGGCAGACGGTTGGCGTACGTGATCGCCTCGAGGGTCTCCTCGTCGCGCTGCAGCCCGAGGAACCCGACCTCGGCCGTCGGCAGCAGGCGCGTCATGCCCTCGAGCATGCCGAGGCCCGCGCGCAGGATCGGCACGACGATGGGGTTGGGGTCGGCGATCTTCACGCCCGTGGTCGTCGCGACCGGGGTGACGACCTCCACCTCGCGGGTGCGCACGTCCCGCGTCGCCTCGTACGCGAGGAGCGTGACGAGCTCGTCGACGAGGAGCCGGAACGTCGGGCTCGGCGTGCGGGCGTCACGGAGGACGGCCAGCTTGTGGGCGACGAGCGGGTGGTCGGCGACGTGCAGGCGCATGACCGTCAGGGTAGTGCGAGGATGCCCACGGTCGAGAGGTCCTTCGGACGCGCGCCCAGGTGGTGCGGCGACGGGACGGGTGGTGTCGTGCGCTGCACGGCACCCGCGGTGAGCACGGGAGGCGCACGGGTGGACGAGCCGGACGTCGTCGTCGGCGCACCGTCCCCGTACGTGACGGTGGCCGACGAGGCCGCGATGGGCCTCGCGCTCGCGGAGGCCCGGGCGGCGCTCGCGTCGGACGACGTGCCGGTCGGGGCGGTCGTCCTCGGGCCGGACGGCGCGGTGCTCGGTCGTGGCCGCAACGTCCGCGAGGCCGTCGCGGACCCGACGGGCCACGCGGAGGTCGTCGCGATGCGCGAGGCCGCCGCGGCCCTGGGGACGTGGCGCCTCGACGGCTGCGCGCTCGTCGTCACCCTCGAGCCGTGCCTCATGTGCGCCGGTGCGATGCTCCAGGCCCGGGTGGCACGTCTCGTCCTCGGGGCGTGGGACGAGAAGGCCGGGGCCTGCGGCTCGCAGTGGGACGTCGTGCGGGACCGGCGCTCGCCGCACCGCGTCGAGGTGGTCGCCGGGGTGCGGGCGGCGGAGTCCGCCGAGCTGCTGCGGGGGTTCTTCCACCCGCAGCGCTGAGTCCCGCGGTGCTGAGTCCCGCGGTGCTGGTCTCGCAGTGCCGAGCCTCGCGGTGCCGAGTCTCAGGGGGCGGGGTGCCGGGGCGGCGGGAGCAGCGCCGCGAGGTCGGTGAGCGTCTCCGTCGTGCCCGCGTCCACCGTGAGCGCGGCGTACCTGTCACCCCGGGTCGCGCCGCGGTTGACGACGACGACGGGCTTGCCGGACGTCGCCGCGTGCCGCACGAACCGCAGCCCCGACTGCACGGTGAGCGAGGACCCCGCGACGAGCAGCGCGTCGCCCGCGTCGACCATCGCGTACGCCCGCTCGACGCGCTCCCTCGGCACGGTCTCCCCGAAGTAGACGATGTCCGGCTTGAGGATCCCGCCGCACTCCGCGAGCAGGCCCTCGGGGTCCGCCTGCCAGCACGCCTGCACCCGGAAGTCGACCGTCTGCTCGACGACCGCGTCCGCGTCGGGCGCGATCTCGACGTCCCCGACCTGCCCCACCCGCTCGACGAAGCCCGGGTTGAGGGCCTCCAGCCGGTGCGCCAGCGCCGCGCGCGGCACGACGTGCCGGCACCGCAGGCACACCACCCTGTCGTACCGGCCGTGCAGGTCGATGACGTTGTGCGAGCCCGCGGCCTCGTGCAGCAGGTCGACGTTCTGCGTGATGACCCCGACGACGACGCCGCGGTGCTCGAGCTCGGCCAGCGCCCGGTGCCCGCCGTTGGGGACCGTCCGGTTCACGTGCCGCCACCCGACGTGGTTGCGGGCCCAGTAGTGCCGCCGGAACGCCTCGTCCCCGACGAACTGCTGGAACGTCATCGGCGTGCGCGGCGGGGAGTCCGGCCCGCGGTAGTCGGGGATGCCGGAGTCCGTCGAGACACCGGCCCCGGTGAGCACGGTGAGCCGGTGCCCGGCGAGCAGCGCGAGCACGTCCGCCAGGGATCCGGGCGTGACGGGGACGGCCTCGGGAGTGCTCACGCGGTCACGGTACGACGGCCACCTGAGGCCCCGCCGGGCGAGCGGCCGCGAACCCGGCCGCAGGCCGCGCACCTGCGGATTCGGTGCCACGGGCCCTCACCGGGTACTGTGAGCCGCCGAGGTAGCGTGTCCGAGCGGCCTAAGGAGCACGCCTCGAAAGCGTGTGTGGGTGAAAGTCCACCGTGGGTTCAAATCCCACCGCTACCGCCAGCCGAAGGGCCCCGTCCGCGTCATCACGCGGGAGGGGCCCTTCGTCGTCTGCTGCTCCGTCCGGCGCGGTGTCATCTCGCGACCGCGTCGTCTCCCGCCGGGGACCGTCGGGCGCGCTGTGCCACCGGCTCGGGCGCGCTGCGCTCGGCGCGGTCGCGGCGCAGCACCGCCACGGCGAGCAGGGCCTGCCCGGTCGTGTAGGTGAGCATGACCCAGAACCCCTGCCCGGCCAGGTCCCACGACGGGACGAAGGCCTCGACCGCGATGAGCGAGTCGCTCAGCAGGAAGATCGCGCCGCCCAGCGTCGCGACCCGCCCCAGGCCGGTCGCCAGCACGGCCATGGCGGTGAGCACCACGCCGTAGACGCAGACGGGCACGAGCAGGCTGCCGGCGTGCGGCGCGCACAGGGCGACCAGCGCGACGAGCACCGCGGCGTACGGCAGCACGAGGAGCCGGCGCGTGCGCACGACGGAGCTGCGCACCGCGGGGAGGAACGCGACGACGTACGCCACCTGGGCCAGCAGGAAGAACCCGACCATGACGAGGAAGGACACGTCGTCGGCGACGAGCGACGGCACGAGGTCGCCGAGCCACGAGAAGCCGAGCGCGACGAGGACCCAGGTGACCAGCCGGCTGCGCGGGCTGCGCGTGGCGGTGAGGACGACGGCGGCGAGCGCCGGCATGAGCGTCCACTGGCTCACGGTCGACAGGTCCTCCGCGCCCGTCGCCTCGGCGGTGAGGTGGATGAGCACGAGCACGACAGCGACCGCTGCCCAGGTGCGTGCGGCTGCGGACAGCGAGCGTCCCACGACGACCTCCTCGCCGCCGGGCAGCGGCCCGGCGACCGACGGTGCGGGACCCCGTCGTCCCGGCGCGCCGATGCTAGCGGCGCCCGGTGCGTTCGCGTGCGAGGCGTGGACCGGCAGCCGGGGCCCGTCGGGCGGATCGCCCGTGCGGTCACCCGCCGAGGGTCCGCCGCCGTCGCGCGCCCCGCGCCCGCGCGTCGACAGCCCTTCCGTCCTAACGTCGAGGGACGAGCGTGCCGCCGCACCTGCGAGGAGGCGCCGTGGACGGGTCAGGTGACACCCCGGTGCGGACGCGCCCGAAGGGCAGCCCGCTGCTCATCGTCCTCATGATCGTCGTCGTGCTGCCGGGCGTGCTCCTGGCGGACGCGTGGGGTGCGGGGGCGGCCGGGATCATCGGTGGGCTCACCGGGATGTTCTCGCTCGTCGCGTTCATGGGTGGGCCGCTGCGGGCGGACCTGCGCGTCGCGGCGGTCATGGGCCCGCTGCTCGTCGTCGCGGCGGCGGTGCCGAGGCTCGTCGCGGAGGCGTCACGGCCCTGGGCGATCGTCCTCGTCGTGCTGCTCACCGCGGTGGCGGCGCTGCTGCCGCTGCTCGGGCCACGGTTCGGCACCGCCGGGCTGGGCCTCGGGATGACGACGATGTTCGGGTACGGGTACGCGCCGACGGGCGGGGCGGACCACCGGCAGGTGGTCGCGGCGGCGGTCGCCGGGGTCGTCGTCGCGGTGCTCCTGCGGGTGCTCCTCGGGGTGTCCGACCCCTCGGGACCGACGCGCGCGCAGGTCGCTGCGGTGCTCGTCGCCGACGACCCCGACGCCGCGACGGCGACCGCGTTCGGCACGTGGCTGACCGACGGGCGGCAGCGGTGGCTCGCCGACGCGCTCGACGGCGC
>JAEXEM010000176.1 GCA_023401045.1 Actinomycetes bacterium | reverse complement strand
AGGTCGCGGCGTCCGCCCGCGCCCTGCTCCCGGTGCTGAGCGAGCCGCCCGAGCCGGGGAGCGGCCCGGTGGTCCTCGTCGTCGAGGCGATCGCCGACCTGCTGGGCGGGCCGGCCGAGCAGGCGCTCACCGAGGCCGTGCGGGCGGCCCGGCGCCACGACCACTTCGTCCTCGCCGAGGCCGAGACGAGCGCGTGGGGCTCGTCGTGGCCGCTCGTCGCCGAGGTGCGCCAAGGGCGTCGCGGGCTCGTGCTGCAGCCCGACCACCCCGACGGCGACGCCCTGTTCCGCACCGCCTTCCCCCGGACCCGGCGCGCCGACCACCCGCCGGGACGGGGCGTGCTCGTCGAGCAGGGGCGGCTCCGGCTGGTCCAGGTGCCGGTCGTCGACTGAGCGCCGTCGTCGACCCGTCGCCCTCGACGGGTCCCCGTCGTCGACTCGTCGTCGTCGACCCGTCGTCGTCGACCGATCACGGTCGTCGTGGCCACCGACGTGGCCGTCCGGCCCGCGCGCCCCGACCCTGTGGACGAACCGGGACGGACCGCCACGGACCGGGCTAGCGTCTGCCCGGCACGCGGCGCGGACCGACCCGCCGCACGACGAGCGGGGAGCACCCATGGCCAACATCGACGTCAGCTACCAGGAGATGCGCGACGCGGCGGTACGTCTCACCGCCGGTCAGGACGAGATCACGACCCGTCTCTCCGAGCTGCGCGCCTTCATCGAGCAGCTCGTCTCCTCGGGCTTCGTCACCGACCAGGCGTCCGTCGCGTTCGGCGAGTCGTACCGGCAGTTCACCCAGGGCGCGACCGACACGGTCGCCGCCCTCACGTCCCTCGGGGAGTACCTGCGCACCGCCGCGGCGACTCTCGAGGACGCCGACGCCCAGCTCGCGGCCGGTCTGCGTCGCTGACCGCGCGCGGGGCGACCGTGGGCGCAGGCGGCTCTGCTTGCTCGCGGGCTCGGCCGGCCCGTCCTGCTCCCTGGAGCCGGACGGGCCGCCGGGTACCGCTGCGACGGGTTGTCGCGCCCGGCGGGCCCGACGGTCGGCGTGAGGACCGTCCGGCGGGTGCGACGGTCGGCGTGAGGGCCGTCCGGCGGGTGCGACGGTCGGCGTGAGGGCCGTCCGGCGGGCCCGAAGGTCGGCGTCAGGACCGGCCGGTGAGCGCGATGACCGGGCGGCCCGTGCGCGGGTGCGTGAGCACGTCGGCGTCGACGTCGTAGACCTCGCGCAGCAGCGCCGGGGTGAGGACGTCCGCCGGGGGCCCAGCGGCGGCGAGCCGGCCCGCCGAGAGGACGACGACGTGCTCGCAGAACGCCGCCGCGAGGTTGAGGTCGTGCAGGGCGGCGACTGTCGTCACCCCGAGGTCGCGCACGAAGCCGAGCATCGACAGCTGGGCCGCGACGTCGAGGTGGTTCGTCGGCTCGTCGAGGAGGAGCACCTCGGGCTCCTGGGCGAGCGCCCGGGCGATGTGCACCCGCTGCCGCTCGCCGCCCGAGAGCGTGGACCACGCGCGGTCGGCGAGGTGCGTGGCGGAGGCGGCCTCGAGCGCGCGGTCCACGGCGGACGCGTCCTCGTCGGTGCCCCACAGCGTCCGGTAGGGGATCCGACCGAGCGCGACGACCTCTCGCACGCTCAGCGGCACCGTGGCCCCGGACTCCTGCTCGAGCAGCGCCATCCGCCGCGCACGCACCCGGCGCGGCACCGTGTGGACCGCGACCGCGGGGGCGTCGGGCGCCGTCGCGGTCGGGTCGCTGACGAGCACCGCTCCCGCCTGCGGCTCGAGGAGGCCGGCGACGAGACGCAGCAGCGTCGTCTTCCCCGCGCCGTTGGGGCCGAGCAGGCCCGTGAGCGCACCGACCGGCGGGGTCGCGTCGACCCCGTCGAGGACCCAGCGGCCCCCGAGACGTGCGCCGACCGCCGCGATGCTCAGCTCCACGACGCCCCCCGGCCCCGGCGCAGCAGCACCGCGAACACCGGCACGCCGAGCAGCGCCGTCACCACCCCGACGGGGAGCTCACGCGGGTCGAAGACCGTCCGGGCGAGCGTGTCCGCCCACACGAGGAGCACCGCACCGGCCAGCCCGGCGACCGGCAGGAGGCGGCGGTGCGCCGGACCGGTGACGACCGAGACCGCGTGCGGCAGCACGAGCCCGACGAACCCGATGGCGCCCGACACCGCGACCATCGCCCCGGTGAGGAGGGCGACGAGGGTCATCGTCGCCCAGCGGGTGCGGTCGACGTCGACGCCGAGGGCGGCGGCGGCGGTGTCCCCGAACGCGAACGCGTCGAGCCGTCCCGCGACGAGCAGCAGGACGACCCCGACGACGACGAGCGCACCGCCGGCGATCGCGACCGACGACCATGTCGCCCCGGCGAGCGAGCCGAGCAGCCACGAGAGGATCTCCCGGTACGAGTCGCCGGTGGCCGTCCAGAAGATGACGAACGAGGTGGCCGCGGCGGCGAGCTGGGAGATCGCGAGGCCGGCGAGCACCGTCCGCGTCGGGGTGAGCGTGCCGCCGGTGCGTGCGAGCGCGAGCGTGGCGACGAGCGCGGCGAGCGCGCCGAGGAACGCCGCCACGGGCAGCAGCAGGCCGATCCCGAGGAGGAGCACCGCGACGGCACCGAGCGAGGCCCCCGACGACAGCCCCAGCAGGTAGGGGTCGGCGAGCGGGTTGCGGGTGAGCGACTGCATGACGGCGCCGGCCACCGCGAGCCCCGCGCCCACCGC
>JAEXEM010000394.1 GCA_023401045.1 Actinomycetes bacterium | reverse complement strand
GTCCTCCGGCGGTCGGCCGGGCCTCGTGCCTGCCGGCCGCCGGGAGGCCCGGCGCCGCCGGCGGACCGTCGAAGGAGACAGCCGTGACCGAGCTCGACGCGCCCGCGGGGCCCCTGGTGTCGGAGCGTGTGCGCGACCTCGTCGCGCGCATGACCCTCGAGGAGAAGCTGGCGCAGGTCGTCGGCT
The DNA here is from genome assembly GCA_023401045.1 of Actinomycetes bacterium. GTDB lineage: Bacteria > Actinomycetota > Actinomycetes > Actinomycetales > Cellulomonadaceae > Cellulomonas. The sequence continues at coordinate 14,158 of JAEXEM010000394.1, read as the reverse complement.
TCTGGGAGAAGAGCGAGGGCGAGGCCGTCGCCCCGCTCCAGGGGGAGTTCGAGGAGGAGCGCGGACTCGACGACGTCGTGGCCCACGGGCTCGGCCACCTCACACGGGTGTACGGCACCCGCCCGGTCGACCCGGTCGAGCGGGCGCGGTGGCTGTGGGAGCGGCAGCGGTGGTTCGTCTCCGGCACGCGTCTGGGCATCCCGGCGCTCGTCCACGAGGAGTGCCTCACGGGGCTCGCCGCCTGGGGAGCCGCGACCTTCCCCACACCGCTCGCGTGGGGGGCGTCGTTCGACACCGACCTCGTCGAGCGGATGGCGGCGCTCATCGGCGGCTCGATGCGCGAGCTCGGCGTCCACCAGGGGCTCGCCCCGGTGCTCGACGTCGTGCGCGACCCCCGGTGGGGTCGGGTCGACGAGTGCATCGGCGAGGACCCGTACCTCGTCGGCACGGTCGCGACGTCGTACGTGCGGGGACTGCAGTCCGCCGGGGTCCACGCGACCCTCAAGCACTTCGTCGGGTACTCCGCGTCGCAGTCGGGCCGGAACTTCGCCCCGGTGCACGCGGGCTCGCGCGAGGTGGCCGACGTGCTGCTACCGCCGTTCGAGATGGCGGTCCTCGACGGCGGCGTGCGGTCCGTCATGTCGTCGTACAACGAGATCGACGGCGTGCCGGTGGCGGCGTCCGCGGAGTACCTCACGGGGCTGCTGCGCGAGCGGTGGGGCTTCGAGGGCACGGTCGTCGCCGACTACTTCGGGGTGGCCTTCCTCCAGCTGCTCCACCACGTGGCCGAGGACCTCGGCGACGCGGCCGGCCAGGCGCTCGCCGCGGGCGTCGACATCGAGCTGCCCACCGGGGACGCGTACCTCGAGCCGCTCGCGGCCGCCGTGCGCGACGGCCGGGTGCCCGAGGCGCTCGTCGACCGGGCGGTGCTGCGGGCCCTGCACCAGAAGGAGGAGCTCGGCCTGCTCGACGCGACGTTCGAGGACGAGCCGCCGTCGCACGTCGACCTCGACACGCCCGCGCACCGCGAGGTCGCCGCCCGGCTCGCCGAGCGCTCGGTCGTCCTGCTCGCCAACGACGGCACGCTCCCGTTGGCGCCCGGGACCCGGGTCGCCGTCGTCGGCCCGAACGCCGACCGCGCCGCCGCGCTGTTCGGCTGCTACTCCTTCCTCAACCACGTCCTGCCGCACCACCCGGGCGTGGCCGTCGGCATCGAGTCGCCCACCGTGCTCGAGGCGCTGCTCGCGGAGCACGGCGCCGTCACGTCCGCGCGCGGCTGCGGGGTCGACGACGAGGACCGCTCCGGCTTCACCGAGGCCGTCGAGGTCGCGCTCGCCGCCGACGTCGCCGTGGTCGTCGTCGGCGACCACGCGGGGCTCTTCGGTCGCGGCACGGTGGGGGAGGGCTGCGACCGCGACGACCTCGAGCTGCCGGGCGTGCAGCGTGAGCTCGTCGAGGCCGTGCTCGCGTCCGGCACCCCCGTCGTCCTCGTCCTGCTCACCGGGCGCCCCTACGCGGTCGGCTGGGCGCTCGACCGCTGCGCGGCCGTCGTCCAGGCGTTCTTCCCCGGCGAGGAGGGCGGCACCGCGCTCGCGGGTGTGCTCACCGGGCGGGTCACCCCCTCGGGGCGCCTGCCGGTGAGCGTGCCGCGCTCGGCCGGGGCGCAGCCGTACTCCTACCTCCACCCGGCGCTCGGAGGCGACGGGGACGTCACCAACCTCAGCACGGTGCCCGCGCTGCCGTTCGGCCACGGGCTGTCGTACACGACGTTCTCGCGCACGGACCTGCGGGTGGCGCCGGGCGCCTCGACGAGCGAGGGCGTCGTCGTCACGGTGACGGTGACGAACACGGGCGCCCGCACCGGGGCGGACGTCGTGCAGCTCTACGGCCGTGACGTCGTCGCGAGCGTCACCCGCCCCGTCGCGCAGCTCCTCGGCTACCAGCGGGTCGAGCTGGCGCCGGGGCAGTCCGCGCAGGTCGAGCTCACGGTGCCCCCGGCACGGCTCGCCTTCACCGACCGCAGCGGCACGAAGGTCGTCGAGCCCGGCGACCTCGAGCTGTGGGTCGGGCCGTCGTGCGCCGAGCCCGAGGCACGCGCGCACGTGCGGCTCGAGGGCGGGACGTACCCCGTGACGACGGCCGACCCCCGGTGGACCACGGTCACCGTCGTGTGACCCGGGCCGGCCGGGCGATGCGTCGATCACAGGACGGGTCGATCACAGGACGGACGGAGGTCGGTGCTCACAGCGCCGCGACGTACGGTGTGACCTGCACTGGTGTCCCCCCCGGCTAAGGAGATGTCCGCGATGAGCCGTCCGCTGCGCTCTCGTACCTCGACCCACGGCCGCAACATGGCCGGCGCGCGCGCCCTGGGGCGCGCGACGGGCATGGGCTCGGAGGACTTCGGCAAGCCGATCATCGCCATCGCGAACTCGTACACCCAGTTCGTCCCCGGCCACGTGCACCTCAAGGACATGGGCGACCTCGTCGCCGGCGCCATCAAGGAGGCCGGCGGCGTCGCCAAGGAGTTCAACACCATCGCCGTCGACGACGGCATCGCGATGGGCCACGGCGGCATGCTCTACTCGCTGCCGAGCCGCGACCTCATCGCCGACTCGGTCGAGTACATGGTCAACGCGCACTGCGCGGACGCGCTCGTGTGCATCTCGAACTGCGACAAGATCACCCCCGGCATGCTCAACGCCGCCCTGCGGCTCGACATCCCGGTGATCTTCGTGTCCGGCGGGCCGATGGAGGCCGGCAAGGCCGTCGTCGCCGACGGGGTGGCGAAGACGCACCTCAACCTCATCAACGCGATCAACTACTCCGCGGACGACAACGTCTCGGACGACGCGCTGGCCCAGGTCGAGGAGAACGCCTGCCCCACGTGCGGCTCGTGCTCCGGCATGTTCACGGCCAACTCGATGAACTGCCTCACCGAGGCGCTCGGCCTCTCCCTGCCGGGCAACGGCTCGACGCTCGCCACGCACACCGCGCGCCGGGAGCTCTTCCTCGAGGCGGGGCGGACGATCGTCGACCTCGCGCGTCGCTACTACGACGAGGAGGACGACTCGGTCGCGCCGCGGTCGATCGCGACGAAGGCCGCGTTCTCCAACGCGATGGCGCTCGACGTCGCCATGGGCGGCTCGACGAACACCGTGCTCCACATCCTCGCCGCGGCCCAGGAGGCCGAGGTCGACTTCACGCTCGCGGACATCGACGAGATCAGCCGTCGGGTGCCGTGCCTGTCGAAGGTGGCGCCCAACCACCCGAACTACCACATGGAGGACGTCCACCGTGCCGGTGGCATCCCCGCGCTCCTCGGCGAGCTCGACCGTGGCGGCCTGCTCGACCACGACGTGACGAGCGTGCACACCCCGACGCTGCGCGCGTGGCTCGACGACTGGGACATCCGTGGTGGCAAGGCCACGCAGCGCGCGCAGGACCTCTTCCTCGCCGCGCCGGGCGGGGTCCGCACGACGCAGGCGTTCTCGACGTCGAACGTGTGGGAGTCCCTCGACACCGACGCCGCGAACGGCTGCATCCGGGACGTCGCGCACGCCTACACGGTCGAGGGCGGGCTCGCGGTGCTGCGCGGCAACCTCGCGGAGGACGGCGCGATCATCAAGACCGCCGGCATCGACCCCGACGTCTTCCACTTCGTCGGCACGGCGCTCGTCTGCGAGTCGCAGGACGAGGCGGTCGACAAGATCCTCCGCAAGGAGGTCGAGCCCGGGCACGTCGTCGTCGTGCGGTACGAGGGCCCCGCCGGCGGTCCCGGCATGCAGGAGATGCTCTACCCGACGTCCTTCATCAAGGGTCGCGGCCTGGGCAAGGTCTGCGCGCTCATCACCGACGGCCGCTTCTCCGGCGGGTCGTCCGGCATCTCCGTCGGCCACGTGAGCCCGGAGGCCGCCGCGGGCGGCACCATCGGACTCATCGAGGACGGCGACGAGATCGAGATCGACGTCGAGACCCGGCTCATCCGCGTCAACGTCCCCGACGAGGTGCTCGCCGAGCGCCGCGCCAAGATGGAGGCGCGCGAGAACCCGTGGCAGCCGGTCGCGCGCGACCGGTACGTCTCGCAGGCGCTGCAGGCGTACGCCGCGATGGCGACGTCCGCGGACCGCGGGGCCGTGCGGGACGTCAGCCGGCTCCGCCGGGGCTGACGCCTGTCGCGTCCTCCGGTGCGCCGGTAGCCTGTAGGTACGTACCTACAGGCGAGGGAGACGGGGCCATGACGACGCGCATGAGCTCACGCGAGTTCAACCACGACGTGTCGGCGGCCAAGCGGGCGGCGCGCTCGGGACCGGTCGTCATCACCGACCGGGGTGCGCCCTCGCACGTCCTTCTGACCTTCGAGGCCTACGAGGAGCTGCAGCACCCGTCGCGGCGTGCCTCCATCGTCGACCTGCTCCGCAGCGACGACGACCACGAGTTCGATCCGGGTCGCGCCGAGATCGCGACGCGACCGGTCGAGCTGTGAGCTACCTGCTCGACACGAACGTCGTGTCCGAGCTGCGCCGCCGCGCGCCCGACAGCAACGTCGTCGCCTGGGTGCGTGAGCACGAGACGGCCGGCCTCAGCATCTCGGTCATGACGGTGTACGAGATCGAGCTCGGGATCCTCGCGGTCGCCCGACGCGATCCCGCCCAGGCCGGTCGGCTGCGCGACTGGTTCACGACGCAGCTGCTCCCGGGGTTCGCCGACCGCATCCTCCCGGTCGACACCGCGGTCGCGCTGCGCGCGGCGTCGCTGTCCGTGCCCGACCGTCGGCCGTACTCGGACTGCCTCATCGCCGCGACGGCGCTCGTGCACGGTCTCCCGGTCGTCACGCGGAACGTCGACGACTTCCGCGACCTCGACGGGCTCGCGGTCGTCGACCCGTGGCGCCCGCGCTGACGGCGCCTCCCGTCAGCACTCCTCCTCGGACCGCTCGCCGAGCACCCAGTGCTCGGCGCCGCGCTCGAGGACGACGCGCCCGCAGCTCTTCGCCGAGTAGGCGACGTGCAGCACGGCGTCGGTCGCGGTCTCGGAGACGAGCTCGACCTGCGGCTCGGCGGTCTGCCCGACGGCGGCGTAGAGGCTCGCGGTCATCCCGATGAGCGACGTGCAGTCGGTGATGCCGGGGAAGCCCTGGGCGGTGATCTCGTCGACCATGCGCTGCGCCAGCTCGGGCGTCATGTAGGCGCACGCCGTCTCGGTGTCGGGTGCGCGGCTGGCCGCCAGCCACGTGCGGAACGCGTCGACGGGGCCACCCTCGTCGGCCACGTCGTCGGTCGCGTCGGGCGACGGTTCCGCCGAGGGGGCCGGCGGCCCGGCGGGCGACGCGGAGGTGGTCGGCTCGGGGGCGGCGGCGTCGGGCTCGGTCGCGCCGCACCCTGCGAGCAGGGCGGCGGTCGCGGCTGCGGCGACGAGCACGGACGTACGGCGGTGGACGGCTGCGCGGATCACGGCGGCATCCTCCCAGACGGAACCGTGCGCCCCGGCCCTCGTGCCACGCGCGTCGGCACTGCCTAGTCTCGGCTCATGACGGACACGCAGCAGGGCGTCGACATCAAGCCCCGGTCCCGGCAGGTCACCGACGGGCTCGAGGCGACGGCCGCGCGCGGCATGCTGCGCGCGGTCGGCATGGGCGACGAGGACTTCGCGAAGCCGCAGGTCGGGGTCGCGAGCTCGTGGAACGAGATCACGCCGTGCAACCTCTCGCTCGATCGGCTCGCGGACGCCGTCAAGGCCGGTGTGCACGCCGGCGGCGGGTACCCGCTGGAGTTCGGGACGATCTCCGTCTCCGACGGGATCTCCATGGGCCACGAGGGCATGCACTACTCGCTCGTCAGCCGCGACGTCATCGCGGACAGCGTCGAGACGGTGATGATGGCCGAGCGGCTCGACGGCTCGGTGCTCCTCGCCGGGTGCGACAAGTCGCTGCCGGGCATGCTCATGGCTGCCGCGCGTCTCGACCTCGCGAGCGTCTTCCTCTACGCCGGCTCGATCATGCCGGGCTGGGTGAAGCTGTCCGACGGCACCGAGAAGGACGTCACCATCATCGACGCGTTCGAGGCCGTCGGCGCGTGCGCGCGCGGCCTCATGAGCCGCGAGGACGTCGACCGCATCGAGCGGGCCATCTGCCCCGGCGAGGGGGCGTGCGGTGGCATGTACACCGCGAACACGATGGCCTCGGTCGCCGAGGCGATCGGCATGTCGCTGCCCGGTTCGGCTGCGCCGCCGTCGGCGGACCGCCGGCGTGACCAGTACGCCCACCGGTCCGGGGAGGCCGTCGTCGAGCTGCTGCGCCGCGGCATCACCGCACGGCAGATCATGACGAAGGAGGCGTTCGAGAACGCCATCGCCGTCGTCATGGCGTTCGGCGGCTCGACGAACGCCGTGCTCCACCTGCTCGCCATCGCGCACGAGGCGGAGGTCGACCTCACCCTCGACGACTTCTCCCGGGTCGCCGCGCGGGTGCCGCACCTCGGCGACCTCAAGCCGTTCGGCCGGTACGTCATGAACGACGTCGACCGCGTCGGTGGGGTGCCGGTCGTCATGAAGGCCCTGCTCGACGCGGGCCTGCTGCACGGCGACTGCCTCACCGTCACCGGCCGGACCGTCGCGGAGAACCTCGCCGACATCGCCCCGCCGGACCCCGACGGCAAGATCCTGCGGGCGCTCGACGACCCGATCCACCGCACCGGCGGCATCACGATCCTCTCCGGGTCCCTCGCGCCCGAGGGCGCCGTGGTGAAGTCCGCCGGGTTCGACTCGGACGTCTTCGAGGGCACCGCGCGCGTCTTCGAGCGGGAGCGCGCCGCGCTCGACGCGCTCGAGGACGGCACGATCCAGGCCGGTGACGTCGTCGTCATCCGCTACGAGGGCCCCAAGGGCGGACCGGGCATGCGGGAGATGCTCGCCATCACCGGTGCCATCAAGGGCGCCGGGCTCGGCAAGGACGTCCTGCTCGTCACCGACGGACGGTTCTCCGGCGGGACGACGGGCCTGTGCGTCGGGCACATCGCGCCCGAGGCGGTCGACGCCGGGCCGATCGCGTTCGTCCGCGACGGCGACCGCGTCCGGCTCGACGTCGCCCGCGCGACGCTCGACCTGCTCGTCGACGACGCCGAGCTCGCCGCGCGCCGCGAGGGCTGGACGCCGCTGCCGCCGCGGTACACCCGGGGCGTGCTCGGCAAATACCAGAAGCTCGTCGGGTCGGCGTCGCGCGGGGCCGTGCTGGGCTGACGGGCAGAACGCCCCCCGCGCGTGCGACCGGGCGATACGGTCGTCGCGACCCGGAGGAGGGCACACATGGCCACGGTCCACGAGTGCATCGACGAGAAGATCCGCCGCTTCGTCGAGAGGCAGCACGTGTTCTTCGTCGCGACCGCTCCCGACGGTCCCGGGGGGCACGTCAACGTCTCACCCAAGGGCGTCGGCGGTACGTTCGTCGTCCTCGACGAGCGCACCGTCGCGTACGCCGACCTCACGGCGAGCGGTGCCGAGACCATCGCCCACCTGCGCCAGAACGGGCGCATCACCCTGATGTTCTGTGCGTTCGACGGGCCGCCGAACATCGTGCGGCTGCACGGGCGCGGCCGGTTCGTCACGATCTACGACGAGGGGTTCGCCGAGCTCGCCGCCCGGTTCGACGAGACCCGCGGGATCCGCGCCGTCGTCGTCGTCGACGTCGAGCGCGTCTCCGACTCCTGCGGCTACGGGGTCCCGCTCCTCGAGTACCGCGGCGAGCGCGACCTGCTGCCGGCGTTCATGGACCGCAAGGGCACCGACGGGCAGGCCGAGTACCGGCGGCGCAAGAACCGGACGAGCCTCGACGGGCTGCCGGCCTTCGACATGGACCCGGAGCCGGCCGCCGAGGCGCCGCACTGAGCGACCTGCCCGCGGACGTGCCCCTCATGTGCCGTGGCGCGGCACGCGCGGCACGACGGTGCCGTACGCGAGCTCGAGGTCGTCGCGACGGGAGACGCCGAGCTTGCGGTAGATGTGCTGCAGGTGGTTCTCGACCGTCCGGCGGGACAGGCACAGCCGCTCGGCGATCTGGGACGAGGTCTCGCCGCGCACGACCGCCTCGGCGATCTCCAGCTCCCGCGGGGTCACGCGGGCGACGCGCACGGAGGCCGCTCCCCACCAGCCGGGAGGGCAGACGTCGTCGTCCTGGCGCAGTCGGTGCAGCACACGCTTCGCACGTGGTGCCCAGGCTGCGGTCAGGTGCGAGCGCTCCGCACCCGCAAGGGCCGTCGCGGCTGTCTCGGCCGCCAGCCACCGCATCCCCGACGCCTCGTAGTGCTCGGAGAGCTCCGTGAGCGCCGGCCGGTCCCGGGTCCACGCGGCGGCCGCGTGCGCGGCGTAGCGGGCCGCGAGCTCGAAGTCCGTGGCTCCGGCGACCTCGGCGATCTCCTCGGCGACGGCACGGGTCGCGTCGACCCGCACGAGCAGGTGCAGCGCCTGGAGGAGCACGAGCGTCCAGCCCTCGTGGCGTGCCCGGTCGGCGACGGAACCCGCGACCTCGAGGGCGGCGCGACGCTCGTCGGCGAGCAGCAGCGTCTCCGCCTCGAGCAGCCGGGCGAGCTCGGCCAGCAGCCGGGGTGCCGGGGTCGCAGCGGGATCGTCGCCGTCCTCGTCCTCGCCCTGTGTGCCGGAGGCCATCCGCTGCACGAGCGCGAGCCCGAGCCGGAGACCGCTGCGGTCCACGGCGGGCACCGCGTCGGCGAGGGACGCCGCGCTCTCGCCGAGCCGACCGCGCGCCGCCGTCGGCCGAGCTCCGACCGCCGCGACGCAGCCACGCAACAGAGCCCCCAGACCGTACGCGAGGTGCCACCCCTCGTCGACGCCCTGCCGGCACAGCCGCGCGCCGTGCGCAGCGGCGTCCTGCAGGGCGCCGCGCACCAGGCACGCAAGCCCGAGGGAGAACGTCAGCAGGCACGTCGGCACGGGCTCGTCGCCCGCCCCTGGCAGCAGACCTCCCGATGCCAGCTCGAGGACCTCGGCGGTCCGCCCCAGCTGAAGGCAGGCCCAGCACGTGGCCACGAGGCACAGCAGCCGGGACCGCTCCGTCAGCCGCCCGCTCGTGAGGGCCGCGCGACCCGCCGCCACGGTGGCCTCCAGGCGGTGGCCGGACCACGCGTCCGCGCACAGTCCGGGCAGCAGGTCGTGCGTCGCCCCGCCGCCGTGCACCGCGCGCGGCTCGTGCGCGTGCGCGGTACCGCCGCAGATGCTGTCCAGCGCGTCGGCCCACGCCGAACGTGCCGGCGCGGTCGAGACCGGGCGCCCGGATGCGGGTTGTGCCCGCAGCGTCCGTGCGGCCTCGACGAACCATCCCTGCTCCGCCAGCGCCAGCGTCCGCAGCTCAACCGCAGCCGGGTCCGGAAGGCCGCCCGTCAACGTGGCTGCGACGTCCGGACGGTGACGCCGGAGCGCGCGTGAGGCCGCCGTGGTTCGCAGGTCCTGTGGCAGGTCGACGCCCGTCGTCAGGCAGGCGGCGACCGCGTCGACGAGCGCGGCACCGTCGTGCTGCTCGACGACGAGCGCGTCGACGAGCGCGGCACGCAGCGAGCGGCGGCGCAGCGTCGAGGCCGCCGCGGTCGCGACCTGGCCGTCGAGGTGACGTGCCAGCCGGACCTCGACCTCGGCCCCCCGCGGCATCGTGAGCAACCACCCCCGGTCCTCGGCGGTGGTGACGGCCGCGAGGGTGTGGACGCGCACGAGCACGTGCAGCGGCAGCGGCTCGGCCGTGGCCAGGGTGGTGAGCACGTCGAGGACCGCCGGCGGCTCCGCGACGAGGGTGGCCCAGGTGCGTGCGGCCGTGACCGGAGGAACGGCGAGAGGCTCCGTGCAGCGCCACACGTCGTGCCGGCGTCGCAGCCGACCGCTCCGTCGGCCGTGCTCGAGAAGCTCGACGACGCACAACGGGTTACCACTGCTGAACCTCAGGAGCGCGGCACCGTCGACGGGGTGCAACGGGCCGTCGAGCACGGCCCGGGCGTGCGCGACGAGCTCGGCGACCCGCCACGGTCCGAGCTCGACGAGGACGGGGACCTCCGCCGGCCGGAACCGGCTGAGCAGCTTGTCGAGCGACGACGACCGGACGGTGGCGAGGAGGGCGGCACGGCGGGAGTCCACGGCGTCGGAGAGCAGGTGGAGCAGACCGGGGCTCCACCGGTCGAGGTCGTCGACGGCGAGCACGCGGCGCACGGCCGGACCGGAGGTCGTGCCGGGGTCGAGGAGGGCCCGGATCGCGTGCGGGCGCAGCGCGGCGGTCGCCAGCACGGGGGCGCGGGTGCTCACGTGCCGGGCGCTACTCATCTCGCCCACCACCTCGCGCAGGACGTGGGTCTTCCCGCTGCCGGACGGACCCACGAGCACGACCGCTGACCTTCGGCGTTCCCCCAGGGCGGTGAGCGCAGTGCGGACCGGGTCCGGTAGCGCGGCGGCCCCAGCAGTCTCCATCCCTCGCCCACCCCCCGGAGCGGAACCGTGACGCGTCCCAGTATCGGCACCGTGCGCGCCTGGCCGATGTGGGTACATGTACCTACTCGACAGACGTGCCCGGTATGGGTAGGTGCGTACGGATGACAGCGTCACGGCCCGACGTCCTCGGACGCGCCGCCGGCACCGGAGGCGCTCACCGTGCCGCCGGCCCCGCGCGCAGGGAGCTCGTCGCCCCGGCGCCGATGAGCACCCGGGCACGCGGTTGCTCATGGTGCTCGGCCGCCGTGGGACCGCACCGAGCCCCCCCGTGGGTAGTGCTGCTCCGCTCGCACCGGGGCCGCGGTGCGGTAGGCCGGTGCCCATGACCTGCGACGGCGGGCGCTCGCACAGTGGGAGCCGTCCGAGCAGCACGTGAGCTGGAGGAGCAGGTCATCATGAGCGGATCACTGAGCGCAGAGGTCGAGGACATCGGTCGGGCACCTGGTGCGGGCACCTCGTCACCGCCGGCCCCGGACGGCGGCGGTACCCCGGTGCACCTCTCGCTGTCCGGCTCGACATCGCCGGGCGGACCGTTGGTCGTCGTACCGGCAGGCATCCTTGGCGACGTCGTCGGGAGCCTGGGGGGCACGATCGGAGGTGAGCTCGGTGCCTGGTTCGGCGACCGGGCGCTCGGCAAGACGCTCGGCGGGGCGGCGGGCGAGCTCATCAAGGGCCTGTCGCCGTGGTCGGTCGTGCCGCCCGCCGTCGCGCCCGCCGCCACCGGACCGTCGGCGGGCGGTGCGCAGGAGGGGCTCGTCGTCATGCCGGCGGGGTTCCTCACGGGCCTGCTCGGCGGAGTCGGGGGCAAGCTCCTCGGCGGCGCCGTCGGCGGGCTCTTCGGCAACAAGCGTCTCGGTGAGCAGCTCGGCGGGTCCGCGGGTGGTGCCCTCGGGTCGATCTTCGGGCCGTTCTCCGTCGTCCCGCCCGAGCAGGTCGCACCGTCCGCGTCGGACACCGGGCAGGAGGCCCAGGTCGTCGTGCCCGCCGGCTGGCTGGGCCACCTGTTCGGCGGTGTGGCGCGCGGCGTCGGTCAGCTCGTCGGAGGCGACACGGCCAAGGCGATCGGGGACATCACCGGCGACCTCGCCGAGAAGTTCGTCCCGTGGTCGGCTCTGCCGCCGAACCTCGTGCCTGCTTCCGCGGGCCCCGCAGGTGCGCAGCAGACCGAGGACCTCGTGCTCGTCCCCGCCGGTTGGTTCGGCAGGATCGCCTCGACGTTCGGCGGCACGATCGGGCGCGGCATCGGCAGCTGGCTCGGCAACGCGAAGGTCGGCGAGCGGATCGGCACCACCGCCGGCCAGCTGCTCAAGTCGCTCTCCGTGCTGCCCGATCCTCTCCAGCCCGCGTCCGCAGGCCCGGACGGCGGCGGCAGCGAGGAGGACAAGCTCGTCGTCGTGCCCGCCGGTCTCCTCGGCGGCCTGCTCGGCAGCCTGGGCGGACTGTTCGACGCGAGGAAGCCGACCCTCGAGGAGGCCCGGCGGTCGAGCGCCGAGCTCGCGACGCTCGCGGTGCAGCCGTTCAGCGTCGTGCCCTCCGCAGCGGCCTGGGGCTGAGGACGATGGTCTTCACCTGGGTGCGTGACGCCGACCCGCAGCTCGAGACGGCGAGCGCCGCCGCCGGGGCGGTCGAGGACGAGCGGCTGCGCCGTGCCGGTGCCGTCCTCCCGAAGGTGTACGCCTACCTGCGGCAGCACGCGCCGGACCACCCGGACCTCGCCCCGGCCATCGAGGAGACCACCTCCGCGGTGGCCGCCTACCAGGCCGGACGGCCCGACGACGTCCAGGCGGCGCTGCGGCGGGCCCTGCTGGCCATCGACGCAGCCCGGCGGGCCGATCCGGGGATCCCGCCGCCGTGAGCACGGACGACCCGTCGGAGGAGCGTCCGGAGCCGTTCGTCGTGGCGGGGCCGCCCGACGTGCTGCGTCCGCTCCTCGAGCTGCTGGAGGCCGACCCCCGGGCGACGGTGACCGCCGTCGCCCGGGACGCGCGCTCCGACCCTGAGCGACTCTGTGTCGCCCTCGCCCCGGGACGGGCTGCCGCCCTGCAGTCCGCGCTCGGGGGCCTCGTCCTCGTCGAACCAGACCTACCGCTGCAACCCGGAGGACCGTCATCATGACCGACGTCGTGCACGCCGCGGATGCGGTGAGCCGCCCGCGCACGTTCCTCGTCGCCCAGGACCTGTCCGTCGACCCGGCGAGCGCCGGGCCGCTGGACTTCGCCTGGGTCGTCGAGCAGCTGGACGCCGCGCCGGACGTGCAGGTCGAGCGCACGCTGCGCCCGCAGGCCCTGCGTGCGATGAGCCTCGGGAGCTCGGTGACCGACGAGGTCGTCGTCGCCACCATGCCCGAGGCCACGGCTGCCGAGCTCGGACGCCACCCCCAGGTACTCGTCGAGGAGGACGCGCCGCTGCACCCCGGGGGGCCGGCCGAGGCCCCGGCGGTCGTCGCCGTGGACCCCGGCGTGCTCAGTCCGTTCGGGACGTCGAGCACCTGGACCCTGCGGGTCGTGGGTGCGGGCGGTGCGCCGGTGGGTGGCGCCACCGTCTACCTGTACGGCTCGGCGCTTCCCGCGCAGGGCCGCACCGACGAGCACGGGCTCGTCACGCTCTCCCTGCTCAACGAGAGCGACGCCACGCTGCGCGCGCTCTACGTCAACCCCGCACGCGACCACTGGTCGCTGTGGCTGTCCCGCCCGGCGCTCACCTCCGGGGCGACGACCGTCGTCGAGCTCCAGCCGCTGGCGGCCTCGCTCGTCGGGTTCCCCGGCACCGAGACGCTCGGCTGGGGCCAGCGGGCCATGCGGCTCGAAGCGGTGCCGGCCGAGATGACGGGGCGCGGGGTCAAGGTGGCGGTCGTCGACTCGGGGGCAGCCGTGACGCACCCCGACCTCGCGGCGATCCGGGCAGGTGTCGACCTCACGTCGACGCCGAGCAACGACACGCAGTGGCGGGACGACACGATCGCCCACGGGTCCCACTGCAGCGGCGTCATCGCGGGCGCGCGCAACGGGTCGGGCGTGCGGGGGTTCGCTCCCGACGCCGAGCTGTTCGAGGCGCGGATCTTCCCCGGAGGACGGATCAGCAGCCTCATCGAGGCGGTGGACCGCTGCATCGACGAGGGCGTCGACGTCGTCAACATGAGCCTGGGAACCGGGGGCAGCTCGCAGATCATGCTGCAGAAGCTCGCGCAGGCCAAGGAGCTCGGGGTGGCGTGCATCGTCGCGGCCGGCAACACGGGCGGCGAGGTGCAGTTCCCGGGCACCTCGCCGGACGTCCTCACCGTCTCGGCGATCGGTCGCGACGGTACGTTCCCGGCCACGAGCTACCACGCGCAGCAGGTGTGGCCCGGCGGGGCGGACCGTGGGTACTTCTCGGCGCAGTTCTCGTGCCACGGCCCCGAGGTCGACGTCGCCGGCCCGGGCGTGGCAGTGGTCTCCAGCGTGCCGACCGACGGCTTCGCCTCCTGGGACGGCACCTCGATGGCGACGCCGCACGTCACCGGGCTGGCCGCGCTCGTGCTCGCCCATCACCGCGACTTCCAGGAGCCTGCCCTGCGGCTGCGCGGCGCGGCGCGGGTCGACCGGCTCTTCGCGATCCTCAGGGCCTCGGCCACGCAGCTCGACCTCGGCGACCCGTCACGCGTCGGCGCCGGCCTGCCCGACGCGCCGCGTGCGCTCGGACT